>JABJJH010000452.1 GCA_018660965.1 Rhodospirillaceae bacterium
ACCCGGTTTGCGCGGCCAGCGGCCCTTGGGTGATCGTCACCGCTTGTCCCGGCGCATAGGGCGATGATTCATGGATGGGCACGACGCCATTGGCGTCTTCGCGTGCGCGAAGGGCGTCCACCACGCCAATTGGGGCCGCCGACGGACGGTCCCCCGCGCCGACAAGATAGGCGACGCCGAACGTGCCGTTGACCGAGCGCCAGCGATCCACGGACAAGTCGAGTTCGACGAACAGGTAGCGTGGAAACAGCGGCGCTTTGATAATGTCGGTGCGTCTGCCGATGCGGCGCTTTTTTTCCCGTAGCGGCAGATAGACATGAAAGCCTTGCCGTTCCAGATGTCCTTCGGCCATTCGTTCCAGGCCGGGCTTGGTGTGCGCCACGTACCATCGTTTGCTGGGCCGTTGTTTTAAAGAGGGACGTTTCATGACGTTTCGTCCAATTCCGAACCCGGATCGGGTCGGTCGCGCAGCACGCCCAGCAACGGCGGCGTCATCAGGCGTTCGCCCGGCATCATCTCCGACAGCCATTCATAGGCGCCCTGCGGGTCGCGTAAATCGGTGATCAGGACGGCGTCGTGTTCCTGAAGGTCGGTGATGGCGCCGGTCACGGGCAGCCCGGCGTACCGGTTCCCCGCATGGGTGGGGTCGATCAGCCCGACCAGCGTCACCGGGCGTTCCGCCGCGCACAAGGTGGCGATTTCCGCCAGTTCGCTGGCGCCCGCCAACGCGACGCGGGTCCAGCCGCGCGCGGCGCACAGATCCAGACCGGCTTCGCATTGCGAGCGGGCGCGCCGGAAGAAAGTGAAGGACGACGATAGATATTCCGCCGTCAGGCGTGATTTTTCCGAAAACCCGTGTGGCGTCAGGTAATAGGCGTAGCGATTCGGCGGAATTTGGCTGACTTTGATGTAGCCTTTGCGGACACAGCGCTTCAGATACGCATTGGCCAAACCCAGCGCGATGCCGAGATCGTTGGCCATGATGCGCTGCGTCACCGAGCTGCTTTCCTGCACGGCGTTCAACAGGCCAAGCGTGATCTCCGTGTCGCCATCCATGGGGCCGTCAATTGGCCCGTCCTGGGTTTTTCCACCCGCCATCGCCGATCCTGCTTGTCGCATCTTGACGCGGCCTCGAATCAAGACCGTGTTCACGGTGCGAACATAGCGCGTTCACTCATTGAACGTCAACAGTTCATCTGATGAACATTTTAAGAGTCAATGGGTTGGTGGGGTTAAGGGGCTTGACCTTCTTGTTCCACGCCTTCGCGCTAAAACTTGAATTTATCCGGCGCCTTCGCGCCGGAAGGACCACTTCACCACCGATTCGGCTTCGCCTCCCCCCGTTTTGCCCGATCCCGTTGTGGCCGACAGGACGATCTGCTGGGTTCGTTGTGGCGCCGCCCCGGTCAGATAGATGCTCTCCGTCAGTTCAAGCGCCGCGCCCACCGCGCGAAACCGCCAGCCGCCGCCGCTTGGCGGCCGCAGCAACACCGCCTCACCGTCGCGGCTGAGCGAGGCGGCGACGGCGGGATGGAGATGGAAGCGGATCGTGTAGGGGTGATCCGGTTGCGCGTCCTGATTTTCGCCCCGGTTGATTTGAATAAGCGCATCCTCACCGCGCAAATCCATGTCGGTCGCCGACACGTAAAGGCGGCGCCGGTGCGTCACCCCAAACGGCGCCGTGTAGCCGTCATGCGACACCGTCAGCCAGGAATCGCCATCGGCGTCGTTGCGGTCGCTGGTGACCGTGGCGATGCGCACGCCCCGCGCCTTGTTGTCAGCGTCATCATCCTGAATTTCGCTGGAATTCGTATCCGCGATGGACAGGGTTGAATGCGCGGCCGTGGCCTTTCCCGCGCGCCGCCAGGCCGGGTCGGCGGTTCGCGAATCGCCGCAATTCACGATCAATCGTTCGCGCCCGAAGCTGAGTTCAAAGCTGGCCGCGCCCGCATGACCGTCCCGCGGCGCAGGTGGACCGGTATCGACAAGGACGAGACATTTGCCGGCGCTGAGACGTTCATACCCGCTGTCCGGCGCGTGTCTGGGCGTGCGAACGCGAATGTTCGCCTGCGCCAGCGCCAGATCGATCAGACCCGGATCGCTTTCGACCCCGCCGTTGAAATGCGCCAGCTTGCCGTCGCCATGACGAAGCATCCGAACCATGGGCGTGGCGTGGCGCAGCGCCGCATTCAACGATGCGCGCATATCCTGGGGAATGTTTTGATCCTGGGGTATGTTTTGGGCGGTTTCCTTACGGCTCGCGTTGAGTGTGGCGCGGATATCCACCAGATGCCGAATGAGCGCGACCTGGCTGGCGGGATTGCGATCCCGAACGCCGCCGTCCGGATTGATTTGCGCCGCCAGTTCACCTTCCAGCAACCGCAGGGCGCGCGCCAAGCCTGACCCCAACCTTGATCCCGCCCCAGGCCGCGACCCGGGCTTCGACAAGCATAGACCGCCGTACACCAGCCCTTTGAGGGCGGTTATGCGAGGCAGTCCTTCGACTTCGCGCGCGGCGGTCCAGCCCAGATGGCGGTGTTGACGGGTCAGGGCGGCGCGCACGCGGCGTTGCAACGATTCGGAGGCCTGGGCGTAAAACAGTTCGTACTGCGACAACCAGGCGACCTGCCGGGCGGCCAGAATATCGGCGCGCCAGGCGTCGCCCGCCTTGGCCGACCATCGGGCGTGTCGCGTCAGCCAGTCGTCGGTCAATTCACGCGCGCAGGCCCACGCGTCTTTGCCGCCAAGCGCGCGTAAATCGCGAAGCCAGTTGAATTCATGCATTGAATCAAACGGTGTATATCCGGCGGATTCCAACATTTGAGCGTTTTCAGCAGAAACGAAATCTGCGTCCCAGCGTAGGGTTCCCGCCGACCAATCGCGCACCAGCCGTTCCCCCGCCGCCGGGTCGCCGGGCCATGGGTCGAGCGGCATGAGCGATAGGCGTTCGGGGATGCGTTGTGGCGTCACCGCGCCCAGGCCTGACGCCCAGACATGCATCAGGCGCGCGCGCCAGCCCGGCCACGCGGGTTTGGAATCCGATCCTTTGGGAAGGACCGGTTTGGAAAGGCTGTCGGCTAGGGGCGGGTCATCTGGCATTCTTCAAACGCTGGATATTATCCGCGTAGGCGCCGTTGGCGAATGTTGCGGTTCCCGCCACAAGCACATCCGCCCCGGCGTCGATGACCTGGGGCGCGGTGTCGAAATTGACGCCGCCATCGACTTCCAGATCGACCGACCGGCCCGACGCATCAATACGCCGTCGCAATTCGCGAATCTTGTCCAGTTGCGAGGCGATGAAGGATTGTCCGCCGAAACCGGGATTGACGCTCATCACCAGCACAAGGTCGATGTCGTTCAGAAGGTAATCCACCGCCGACAGGGACGTGCCGGGATTAAGCGATACGCCCGCCTTCTTGCCCAGCGATTTGATGTATTGAATGGTGCGGTGGGTGTGCGGCCCCGCTTCGGCGTGCACGGTGATGATGTCCGCGCCTGCGGCGGCGAAGGCGTCCAGATACGGGTCGACCGGCGCGATCATCAGGTGAACGTCGAAGGGCTTGTCTGTATGGGGGCGCAGCGCTTTGACGACATCGGGGCCAATGGTCAAATTGGGAACGAAATGCCCGTCCATGACGTCAATATGGATGTAGTCGGCGCCGGCCGCGTCAAGGGCGTGGACTTCCTCGCCCAGTCTGGCGAAATCGGCGGACAGGATAGAGGGCGCAATTCGGGTCGGTTGTTGCATCTCGGCGTCTACCATTTCCGGCGCCCGGATAAATCCGAAGCTGCTACCGCGCCGGGCGCGAATGTTTAGGGTAATTCAGAACTAGTGAAGTCGCCGCCCGCGCGCAAGCGGAAATGCAGGATCATCACACCGGCGGGCCCGTCTCTTCGGTGCGGCGTAGTCT
>JABJJH010000014.1 GCA_018660965.1 Rhodospirillaceae bacterium
CGCCTTGATGGCGTCCCCGTCCAGCGTGACGCCGAGTCCGGGACCTGTTGGGATCGGCACCTCGCCATTGACCGGGGTGATCGGGTTTTCGACGATGTCGGCGGCCAGCGCGCCGCTGACCCCGACGGCGAAGACCCCGGCCATCACTGGTGTCGGCCATGACGCGCAAAGATGGGCCACCGATGCGGTCGCGACGCTGGTGGCGGGATGGTTGCCGGGATTAATGTCGAGCCCGGCGGCGGCCCCCACATGCCATAACCGCTGCATGTAATGTAGACCGCCGTTTTTTGCGACCTTGGTCTGGAATGAACTGGCCGCGCGTTTGCGGATGATCTCCAGCAACGCATGATCGGTGGAGACGGATTCGTCGGCCATGACGGGCATGCGGATTGCGCGCGCCAAGGCCGCCATGCCGTCGATATCCCAGATCGGAAGCGGCTGTTCGGCGGTTTCGATGTCGTAGGGTTCAAGCCTGGTCAGCAGACGAAGCGCGCTGTCGTAGGTCAACCCGGCGTTCGCATCGACCCGAAGGACGATCTTGTCGCCGAATTCCTTTCGCAACGCTTTTACATTGTCCAGATCGACCGCCGGGTCGACGCCGATCTTGAGGACGAGATGCCGGAAACCGCGTTCAACGAAGCTTTGCGCCGATTCAATCAGCGATTCCGTGGTTCCTTGCATGGAGAGCACTGCGGCGACCCGGACCGAATCCCGGCACTTGCCGCCCAGAAGCTGGTGGACCGGGACGCCCAGGACTTTGCCCATGATGTCGTACATCGCGTCCCCGATGGGCGCTTGCGCGTAAAGTGTGTTGTACATCGCGTCATTGAGGTCATGCAGGATTGCGGCGACATCGAAGGGCGAACGGCCGACCAGCCGGGGCGCGAAAAAATCGTCGATGGTGCGGACCAGATTGGGGAGCGTCTCGGCGCTACCCTGTCGGCGCCACGCCTGCGTCTCGCCGATGCCGGTGACGCCCTGGTCGGTATGAAGACGGACGATCAGCGTTTCCACCATCGCGCGCGCGGCGCCGCTGGCGATTTTGAATGGCGTCCTGAAGGGTGTGTTCAACGGGATGCATTCAACGCGGGTAATTTTTATCGGGTCGGGCGCCGCCTGGTTCGGCGCGCTTTGGTCGAGGGCGTCCGCGACCGTAAAATTCGAGGGGACGTCGTTCATCACCTGCCTCCACCGCTGTTTAATTAAGCTTATGCGAATGGCGTCTCGCTGACAATTCAACACTTTCGAGAGGCGTTGAAACAAAGGGATTCTTTAAGGCGAACATGTTCTCCGCATTGATTGAACCTGGATAACTACTTGCAGACTGAAGCTTATACGTGAAAGAATTGTTTCCGTGTTACGTCGTCATCGTCGGTTTCGAAAAAAAGCGTATGCGAATTTGTCGTCGTTAAACGTACGAAACGGACGGGTAAATAGGAGGTGCGTCCAGTGTGGCGCGCGTCGTAATCATAGTTAAACAGGGGGATTCAGGAATGATACGAACATCTTTTCGTCACCGTTGGGTCAAATCCGCTGTGGTCGCCGTAGCCATGGCCGTACCCGCCTTCGGTCTAACGGCAGGCGCCCAGGCCAAGGACCCGGAACTTGTCATGAAGGTCGGAATCACGGCCTCGGCCAACACGATCCTTGGCGACAGCATCCGTCATTTTGGGATGTTGGTGGACTCCGCCACGGACGGTCGCGTCCAGGTCAAACTTTTCGGCTCCGCCCTTTTGGGTAAGGAAAATACGCAACTCGAAGGGATGGTCGCGGGCACGCATGACGCCTTCCTGCATATTTCGTCCTATACGGGGCGCGTCAAGGAACAGCGGTTTTGGGACCTTCCTTTTTTGTTCACGGATCGCGATACAGTCGCCCGCGTAACCCAGGGCGCGCTGCGCCCGGAAATGGAAGCGCATTTCCGTAAATATAATCTCGAACTGATGGGCTTTTTCGGCTTCGGCTACCGTCAGTTCACGGGTAACAAGCACCCGTACAACGTTCCCGAGGATTTGAAAGGCATCAAGCACCGGATTCCCGGCGGCAAGTCCAAGATGCTGCTGTTCAAGGCGTTGGGCGCCAATCCGGCGACGATCACGTTCTCCGAATTGTATCAGGCGCTAAAAACGGGCGTCGTGGATAGCCAGGATAATCCTCTATCCCTCATCTACGACACCAAGTTCCACGAGGTGACCAAATATCTGTCGATCTGCAATTATGTCTACAACCCGGTCATTCTCGCGGTTGGAAAGCCGTTCTGGGAAAAGGTCCCGGCGTGGGCCAAGCCATTGATCCTGCGCGCCGCGCACGACACCGAGGGCTGGTCGCGGATGTTGTCTGAAAAAATCGACATCCAGATCATGCAAAAAATCAAAAAGGCGGCGCCGGACTACAAGATCAACTACTGCAAGAAGGAAGATTTGCCGAAATGGCGGGCGGTTGCGAAGCCGGTCTACGATTCCTTCATCGAGGACGCCGGCAAGGAATGGTCGGATAAGATCCTGCGCGTCGCCGGTGGCGGATACGCAAACCAGTAGGAAAGCCTAGGACAATCCCCCCGGCCCTTTGGCGTCCTGCGGCGTGTTACGCCCGCGGGCCGGGGAATTCCTTTTCCGTTCCATCGACAACGATTGCGGAAGCCTCAACTGGATTGTGAACGCCATCCGGTCGACTTTAACCCGCGCAGGGTGTCAGTGTCATGAATGATGCGACGACTAAAATGTTTCGACCGGGATACAAGCTCCCGCCCGTTCTCGACGTTACCTATAAATGGATGTTGCGGATCTGTGACTACGTCGCCGCGTTTGCGCTGGCGATCCAGGTCACGCTGATCACCATCAACGTCACGGGCCGATTTGTCTTCAATCACACGTTCGGGTGGATGGATGAATTCAGCCAATACACGCTGCTCTGGTTGATCGTCCCCGGGACGGTGAGCCTGATGGATCGCTATGCGCTGTTCTACGCCGAAGTGCTGCTGCTGTTCGTCGAAAATACCGTTATCCGCAAGACGATCTTCGTTTTCAACTGCGTCTTGATGCTGGCGTTCTTCGCCGTCGTCTTCTGGACGGGGGTCGATTACGTCAGGATCACCTGGACGTTCGAGTTGGATTACTCCGACATACCGAAATACGTGTTTTACCTGAGCATGCCGATTTGGGGGTTTCTGATGCTGGTCGTCGTTCTGAAGAAACTCGTCTGCATGGAAGACCCCGACGTCACGGAGATCGATCCGGAAAAGTAATTTCATGAACGGCAATAAATAGTCAATTCATCGGCCCTGTCCACGAGCCCAGTGACAGGAAGCAAAATGAACAGGAAGCGAAAATGGCCGGTTTTTTCATTTTACTTATCATCTTATTGATCCTGTTCGCGTTGCCCATCGCGCTGTCGCTCGGCATGATCGGCCTGCTGTCCTATATCGTGGGCGGCCACAATTTGATTAATTTCCATGGTCAGATGACCGACGGGTTGGTCTCGTTTGTTATCCTCGCCGTCCCGCTTTTCATCCTGACCGGGGAAATTCTGGCGTCGGGCGCCGTCGCCAAACGCATGATTGATTTCGCCAGCGCCCTTGTCGGGTGGATCGCCGGCGGTTTGGCGCATGCGAATATCGTCACCTCCATGCTGTTTGCGAATGTTTCCGGTTCCGCCGTCGCGGACGCGGCGTCGGTCGGTTCGATTCTGATCCCGGAAATGGAAAAACGGGGGTTCTCGAAAGAATTTTCGGTGGTCGTAACGTCCTATTCGGCCTCCATCGGCATCCTGATCCCGCCGAGCATCGGCATGATCCTGTATGCGGTCGTTTCCGACGTTTCCATCGCCCGTCTGTTCGCGGCGGGGTATCTGCCGGGCGTCGGATATGGCGTCTGCCTGATGGCGGTCTCGTATGTCATCGCCAAGAAA
>JABJJH010000013.1 GCA_018660965.1 Rhodospirillaceae bacterium
GGACTAACGGGACAACCCGCAACACCGAGTATTACATCATACAAAGTGGTGTACTTTTACTCCGGCCAATGGTGTATTTTTACTCCGGCGTTGACACTTGTCTTCGAATGACAAACTCAAAGGACGCGAACGACAATTAATCTTCGATATATTAGCGAAGCTGGTTCACGAAACCGAAATATCAGTCCGGCACTCAATTAGCACGCACCTCGCCGAAATACCCGATGCGCCGCACGATCTTATCCGGATATTAGCGGATGATGAAATCGAGATCGCTTATCCAATCCTGTCCCGCAGTACGGTCTTGAACGATGCGGATTTGATAGAAATTATCAAAACCCGCACGATAGAGCACCAATTGGGGATCGCGATTAGACGCAATATCGGGGCAACCGTTTCAGATGCATTGGTGGACGGAAAAAATAGAAGTGTCATTAAGTGCTTACTGGAAAACACCGAAGCGAACATTTCACCAGAGACGATGGCGTCTCTTGTCGAACTCTCCAAGCGTGAAGAAAACTTGCACGAACCAATCGTGCACCGTCACGACCTTGGCGCCGATTTGGCGCAACGCATGTTTCTTTGGGTTTCTGACGCCTTACGGTCAGCGCTCACCGATGATTGGAGATTTTCTCCGAAACTCGTTGATTCCTTGCTTCTAAAGGCGCAGGAACATGAAACTAGTAATCTAGGGATTCAACAAAAAAGTCACTCTGTTCAACTGGCTGAAAAATTGGCAAAACAGGGCCTAATGTCCCCCCATTCGCTCCTGCGCGTGCTAAGAAGCGGTGAAATTACCTTATTCGTAGCAATGTTGCACATAACGACCAAGTTGCCGGAAACTTTTGTCCGAAAGCTGGTTTTCGACCCAAAGGGTCTTGGGTTGGCTATTTTGTGCAAATCATTTTCAGTAAGTCGGGAAGTGTTTGGCGCCATCTTCACGTTAACGCGCAATGATGACGTTCGCGACACATCCTTAAAATTCCGATATCAGTTCGCCCTTGAATATTACGATGGCTTAACGGAACAGTTTGCGCTCGATCTGACGAAATCCTGGCGCGGTCATCCTAACCCAACAGGAATTTGGGACCTGGGACTGTCTGATGGTCCAGTAAAGCCGCCTCAGGACGATTTTCAATAGCAGCTATCACTGTTTAGAGGCGTCAAACTTATTATTTTCGTCGATTTGGAAACATGTGAATTTGCGGCAACGGATCGAAGGTCTCGACATTTTCCGACGGCCTTCCAAACAGGAAACCCTGAACCGACTGTACGCCGCATTCCCGCACGAATTTTAGGCTGTTGGGACTATCGATCATTTCGGCGACGGTCCCCACATCAAGGTTATGGCAAAGGCTGGTCAGCGCGGAGAAAAACGCCCGCCCCTTTGGCGCGACCTGAGCGTTTCTTACGGCGCTTCCATCCAATTTTACGATATCTACTTCCAAAACACTTAAATACTGAAAACTGGCGCTTCCCGCGCCGAAATCGTCAAGGCAAACCTTATATCCCGAGTTCCGGACGGATTGAATGAACTTGTTTGCGGATTCCAAATCCGACATTTGCGCCGATTCTGTAATTTCGAACATCAAACGCCCCCGTGACCACGGGTGTTTGTACAACATTTCATTGAGCTGTTCGCTGTAATGCAAATTCCCGATGGAATATCCGGACACATTAACCGCAACGCTTCTTTCCCGATTTGCTGACTTCGCCATCCATGTCAAAACCTTCTTGACCATGGCGATGTCAAATTCCCAAATCAGGCCGGTTTCCTCCGCAAAGGTGATGTATTCATATGGGGATTGTTGCCGGTCCGCAGCGTTGAAACGGGCCAACGCTTCATAGTGATGAATTTCGCCTGAATTAACGTCGATAATGGGCTGAAATGCAGCAAAAAAATCGCCGTTTGCAACTATCTCCTTAAAGGATTTCACGGAATCAAGAACATCCGACACTAGGCTTGTAAAGTTGTTTGAGAGATTGCCGATCGTGAAATCAGTCCCGGATGAATCCCGAAACTGCCGCATGGTATACAAAAGCCCTTGCGCGATATCCTCGTCGGATATGCCGGCGCCATCCACATCAATGGTCGCGGATTCAACTGAAACACCTTCCCCTAAAGGGTCGTAACTGCTTGTTATTTCCTGCAGTTGCGCGGACATTTGGTCTATATCCAACCCGTTTTGGTGAACAAGGCTATACTTACCATCTGAAATTTTGCCGGCGCCGTCTCCGTTGGCCGAGTTTGCGTTGAGGTATGAACGAACCGTGTCCGACAAACGTTTTTCACTCGACGAATCCAGCCGGTCATGAAGCGAAGAAAAATTCGGGAATTGCATGAGCGTAACGCTCACCTCTTCGCCTTTATCCAGCATTGTACGGATCTTGTCCGTCGCGGCGGCGGAAAACGCCTTAACATCCACAACATCGTCGTCCAAATTGCCGGCCCCGTCCTGAAATTGATTGGCGCTTATCGAAACTTGACGAAACGCCAGGAAATAATGATTTTCCAAGTCTTCTAAACGGTAGCCAGTCACAGAATAATACGGACTGTTTTCATTCTTCGAATTAAATTGAAGATTTGGGCAATCAATTCGATCGTCGTTCAACCCAAAATCAAGCAATCGTTCGACCAGTGGCCGATGCGCGACCGTCACTAAATCGGTAATTAAACTGCCAACGAAATCTGTAGATTTCCCAGGTGACGTGGATATGGGCAGGGCGCCTGCTGAAAAAACAATTTTTTTGTCAGCGTCCAATTCCAATAGAAAATCCGCCCAACAAAATGACAGCGCAACGAAACGGTCTCGTTCCGATTTAATGTTGTCGATGGTTGCTGTTGTTTGGTTCATTGTGTGGGTGACTGGTTTCTATCCAAAATATTGAAAGTCGTTCCAACCCAATTGCGTATCCAATACGAATACATCGATTAATTTTAAAATAGAATAAATCTTATATTTTAATATTGCAAAACTCTTTAAATACAATTCGTTCTTTATTGTATTTATTATCGGCTAAACTCGTGCACTCTATATGCTAATCACCCAAAGACTAATTTTTATTTAAACTGAAAACCTTAAGACTTTCTAATTATCAATTGCGCAGGAATTTCCTTAAAATTTAGTTAAGGGCCACGCGTACCCTTTGAGAATAGAGACGCCTACATTGCGGGCGACTATTGTTTAAGCCGCTCGGCCAATGCTTTTAAATAAGCCGCGTCGGACGTCGTGAAGAGGTTTTCGCTAATATCCTCTTTGTACCCCTCCAACTCTTCTTTCAGAGCGGCGGAAACATCCGGATTGCCCAACAAGCGGTCAATCGACACCAAACTTTCGGCGCCGTCCGTGACCAGTGATTCGGCAATGTCTTCTTCAATTTCATGGTCGTCTTCAATTTCATCGCTGTCTTCAATGTCATCGTCGTCGCCTAAATCATCTTCCATGTCCCCGTCGGGTAAAAGCAGGTCGTTCCAGTCAACGTTTGCCGCCCGCACCGTAGCGTGCAGGCTTCGGGCTGCGGCGAGTACGCTCTCGTCATCCTCGTCCCCCAACCGACCCAGTAGTTCAATGACGGTATCTCGTTCCAAGTTTTGATCCATAGTCGCCCCATTGGATAATTCGTGTGTGGTCGGCAATGTAACGCGTAAGATCAAAAAAACCGAGCCTCTTTCCACTCGAATATCGCTCCAATGGATGACGCTCGTTGATGAAGGGTATTCGCAATGTACTGGCAAGGCGTATTGGGGCTCCTCGTGTTTTCCTTTATCGCTTGGTTGATGTCGGAAGAACGCGCGGCGGGTGGCGCGTCAGGGCGATTTCGATTGATTCTAAGCGGCCTGCTCATACAGTTGGTGTTGGCGTTTGTACTTTTAAAATTACCCTTGTTTCAGTGGGCATTCGTTAAATTGAACGCCGTAGTCGTCATTTTACAATCCGCAACGGAAGCCGGAACATCGTTTGTCTTCGGCTATATAGGCGGCGCCCCCACGCCTTATGTTAAAATCGAGGGCGCTTCCAGTTTCATACTAGCCATTCAAGCGCTCCCTTTGGTTTTAGTTATCAGCGCATTGTCCGCCTTGCTTTTTCATTGGCGTGTGCTTCCCGCCCTGGTGCGGCTTTTCGCTTGGGCTCTGGAACGGTCAATGGGGTTGGGTGGGGCCGTCAGCATCAGCGCGGCGGCGAATGTCTTTGTCGGCATGGTGGAGGCCCCGCTGCTGGTGCGCCCCTATTTACGGTCCCTGACGCGAAGTGAATTATTTACCGTCATGACCGTCGGAATGTCGACGATCGCCGGCACGGTCATGGTGCTTTACGCTCAAATCCTGGAGTCCGTGCTTCCCAACGCCTTGGGACATTTGCTAACCGCCTCGCTAATAAGCATTCCGGCCGCAATAATGATTTCGCGCCTCATGGTGCCGGAGACAGAACCCGTTACACCCTGCGATAATATTGAATTAGACCCCGCCGCCAACGCAATGGAAGCCGTTACCAAAGGCGCTCTGGATGGGGTCGGTTTATTAATCAATATCATCGCGATGCTGGTTGTTTTCGTAGCCTTGGTGGCGCTCGTCAATTCGCTATTGGCGTTGGCGCCTTCAGTCGGTGGAGCACCCATCACCTTGCAGGGCGTTTTAGGATATATATTAGCGCCAGTCGCCTGGTTAATGGGAATTCCATGGCATGAGGCCTCGAGCGCGGGCGCTTTACTTGGCACAAAAATTATACTGAATGAATTATTGGCATATTTGGATCTAGCCGCCATGCCCGAATCGACGCTTGGTTCGAACAGCCGTCTTATCCTGACATATGGGCTCTGCGGCTTCGCTAATTTCGGCAGCCTGGGAATAATGATCGGCGGTCTGGTCACGATCTCGCCGGATCGACGGGTAGAGATCGCGACCCTAGGACTTAAATGCATTGTCGCTGGTACGCTCAGTACATGCATGACCGGTGCGGTTGCCGGGCTTATTTTGCGCTAAAGCTGACCCTTTCGGGCATTTAATAATTTAAATATCCAACTTGGTCTTAAGCGTTTCATGTACCTTGGGACTTACGAATTGCCGGACATCTCCACCCAGTTTGGCAATTTCCTTGACCAATCCGGAAGAAATAAACTGGTTTCTGTCCGACGCCATTAAAAATACGGTTTCGATATCCGGTTTAAGATAGCTATTCATCGACGCCATTTGAAATTCATACTCAAAATCCGATACCGCACGGAGGCCCCGGATCAACATCGTCGCGTCGCAGCTGACGGCAAAGTCCGTCAATAAATTATCGAAGGCCCGTACTTCGATAATAGCGCCGCCGTTAACCGACGATGTCTCGGCAGACACCATTTGGACCCGTTCTTCAGCTGAAAATAGAGGGTTTTTGCCAATATTTTTTGCAACACCGACAATAAGCTTATCAACCATGTGCTTTGCCGCACGGGAAATAATATCCATGTGGCCATTCGTGATCGGGTCAAATGTCCCAGGATAAATACCGACCCGCATTCCTGACATTTTACGCATCCTCCCCATCGCCGTCATTGGCGTCATTGGCGTCTTCATCACCACTAAGCTCCGTTTCCGAGCCTTCCGCTTCCTTCACGTCGCGCAACCGCGCAACAGAAACAACCTTTGCATCGTCTCCCACATCAAACAGGGTTACCCCTTGGGTTCGCCTGCTTGCGATGCGAACACCGTCGATTGGGCAACGGATTAATTGTCCGTTGTCGGTCACCAGCATAATTTGATCTTCCGGTTCGACCGGGAACGTCGCCGAAACATTTCCATTTCGTTTGGTAATTTCCAGATTCGCGATGCCCTTGCCCCCGCGCTTCGCAATCCGGTACTCGTAAGCGGATGTCCGTTTGCCAAAACCTTTTTCGGTCACGGTCAAAACAAATTGTTCATTTAGCGCCAATGTGTCGAATTCAAGTAGATCAACGTTTGTTTCAACATCATCTTGAGAGTCTTCATCGGTATGCGGCTCGCCATCCGCCCGGCGCGAAGCGGCCGAGGCGCGCAGATACGCATCGCGAATTTCCATATCGATTTCGGCATGGCGGAGAATTGACATTGCGATGACATTATCCCCCTTGTCGAGTTTGATGCCGCGCACGCCGGTCGACGTCCGTCCACTGAAAACACGAACTTCCGGTACGGGGAAGCGGATGCACATTCCATGATGCGTCGCCAACAAGATATCATCGTCTTCAGTGCATGTGCGGACACGGACGAGTTTATCGCCGTCATCCAATTTCATGGCGATCTTGCCATTCGCCATTATATTTGTGAAATCGCTAAGCGTATTGCGGCGAACGTTTCCGCTGGCGGTCGTGAACACGACGTGGAAATTTTCCCAACTCTCCTCGTCTTCCGGCAAAACCATGACGGTCGAAATTGTCTCTCCATCCGCCAGCGGCAATAGGTTGACCATCGCCTTACCGCGCGCTTGAGGATTGCCCATGGGCAGACGGTAGGCTTTCAATTGATAGACCATGCCACGCGATGAAAAGAAAAGGACAACCGCATGCGTTGAAGACACGAAGACTTCCTGCACAAAATCCTCGTCACGGGTAGCCATCCCGGAACGACCCTTGCCGCCACGGCGTTGGGCGCGATAGGTCGATAAGGGAACGCGTTTTATATAACCGCCATGCGTGACGGTAATGATCATCTCTTCCCGCTGTATCAGGTTTTCCAGATCATGTTCGAATTCAGCGTCTTCAATTTCTGTTCGCCGTTCGTCAGCGAATTTTTCTTTGATTTCCTGTAATTCCTGGCGAGACACATCAAGCAAGCGGTCTCTGTTTTTGAGGATATCAAGGAAGTTTTGAATCCGTTCGGAAAGTTCCTTCGCTTCTTCAGCAAGCTTTTCGCGTTCCATGCCGGTCAAGCGTTGCAGACGCAATTCCAAAATGGCCCGCGCCTGGATTTCTGAAAGATTATATCGGTCATCGACAACCTGTCGGCCTGGCTCATCGATGAGCTTGATAAATTCGGCAACATCCCCTGCCGGCCAATCACGTTCCATGAGTTGCGTTCGTGCGGTCGCGGGATCGGAGGCGCTGCGAATCAGTTCAATGACCGGATCAATGTTCGAAATAGCGACAAGAAGGCCTGCCAAGATATGGGCGCGTTCCCTGGCCTTTTTCAGCTCGAAAACGGTTCGACGCGTAATAACTTCTTCGCGAAATTCGACGAATGCGGCGATAATTTCGCGAATATTCATCAATTCGGGACGCTGGCCACGCAACGCGAGCGTATTCACGCCAAAGCTCGTCTGTAACGGCGTATACCGGAACAACTGCGCCAAAACGACCGCGTAATTTGCGTCCCGCTTCAATTCGATAACCACGCGAACACCATGACGATCCGATTCGTCCCGAAGATCGGAGATTCCATCGACAATTTTCTCGCGAACGACTTCGGCGATGCGTTCAACCATCCGCGCTTTATTGACCTGATACGGCACTTCCGTGACGATAATCGCTTCGCGGTCCTTACCAAAACTTTCCGGATTTGTCCGCCCACGCATGACAACAGATCCGCGCCCGGTGTGATAAGCAGCCCGGATACCCGATCTCCCAAGTATCAAGCCGCCGGTCGGGAAATCCGGTCCTGGCATGATTTCCAGAATTTCATCAATCGTTAAGCCGGGGTTGTCGAGATAAGCGAGACAGGCGTCCACGACTTCGCCAAGATTATGCGGCGGAATATTCGTCGCCATCCCAACCGCAATGCCGCCTGCGCCGTTGACAAGTAAATTCGGAAAGCGCGCGGGAAGAACCGTTGGTTCCTGGGTTGTTTCGTCATAGTTGCCTTGAAAGTCGACAGTTTCCTTGTCGATATCGTCCAGCAGGGATTCTGCTGACAGGGCCAGTCTGGCTTCTGTGTAACGCATGGCGGCCGCGCGATCGCCATCCATTGACCCGAAATTACCCTGACCATCAATGAGCGGTAACCGCATGGAAAAGGATTGGGCCATCCGAACCATGGCGTCGTAAATCGACTGATCGCCATGCGGATGATATTTACCCATCACATCACCGACAATGCGTGCTGATTTCCGGTATGGCTTGGTGGAATCGTATCCACCTTCCTTCATTGCATAGAGGATGCGAC
>JABJJH010000018.1 GCA_018660965.1 Rhodospirillaceae bacterium
ACGCCGGGTTTAAGCAAGTGGGCGACGTCCGCGTTCCATTCCCGGTATCGTTCGTTAAATAGAACGACGCGATCGTCGGCGTCCCTCAGGACAAATCCTCCCGGGATGTTTTCTATGGCGTCCCGCAGGCGCGCTTCGCTTTTTTTCGCTGTCGATTCCGCCTGCTCCCGCAGCTTGATCTCGGAAAGCAAATTCGCGGTGCTTTGGCTGGCGCTATTCCGCCACCGTCGCCATAGGAACCAGATTAGCGAAAGCGCCAATAGCCCCGCGCCCAGGAATAGATCGTCCAGTTCCGAGTTTTCATGAACTTCAAAAATAACCTGAAGGCGTTCGAACGCATCAAGCAAGACCAGACCCACGGTTCCAAGGACCGTGATCAGAACGACGACGCCTAAATCGAACCACCAAACCTTGGCGCTGTTTGGCGGCTTGAGCGTATGGGACATCGAGAAAGCCTTCAGGAAAATGGTTCTGTTCTACTTTTGATACCCTAAAAACATAAAAATTTTATCAATGCGAAGAGGATTGGCTCTCCAAAAATTTAGCGCACGGGATTTTCCGGCCCGCGGCCACGGAATTTATCGATGAAGGCGGCAGCGCCGGCGGCGTTAAACCGTTTTTGTTTCAATGTCTTGACCCATGCGGTCAGCACAATTTTTTCACGAAGGCCGGGCATCGGCGTGACGACCACGCCGTCCCAGTGGCCGCTATATTGGCCGGCCCATTTCTCCAGCGTGGCCAAGGCGTCCGCCCCCGGCTGGTCGTAATAAATAACGATGTGACCATGCTCGACCGCGTGCACCAGTTGGCCCGGTGAGCGCGCAATCTTATAAAAGCCAGGTTCTGTCGGCACCGGATGATGACGGCCCGACGTTGGAAATTTAGATGGATAGGATTGCGATTCATGGGCCGCGTAATGACCGCCGCCGTCCGAAACATCGGTTTTAACATTGATCAATGCGGGCTCACCTTCGGCGGCGAGGGCTAAAAATTCGGACTCGGTCGCCGATGACCACCACCAGTAGCCGCCAATACCAAGGGCGGCGCTGATGATGATCACCGCCATGATCATATTATCACGTCGCCGCCGCACTTTCGGTTGATGCGGGGTGTAATTCAGTCCGCTGCCCGAAGATGGATTGCGGCGTTTTTTCGATTTTGATCTGGATTTGGCCATTATTCTTTAACGCTTTTGATTATTGTTTATTCGGCGGCTTCGGACACTTTTTGTGACGCGAAGATTGACCCGTACCCTTCTTTTTCCCAATTCGGCGGGACGAGGCAGGGGCGCGGGTCCATATGGACGAATTTCGCCGTAGCGCCGCGCACGATGTCGCCGGTTTTCGTCGTCGGTGACGGCGCCGGCATCCAGGTAAACGCGTCGGCGGAGCTGAAGACATACAACAGCAGCGGACGGGTCTGGTCGGTCTGGTTTGGTTGGGAACCGTGGACTGTGCGGCAATTGAGCGCGATCAAGGATCCCGCCGGACCGGTCAACTCAACGGCTTGCTCCAAATCGACGCGCGGCATGTCGTCGTCGGAAATATAACCACTCCACGCGCCTTGCGCATCGTAATGGGAAAACAGTTCGCGTTCGTGACTGCCCCGGACACAGGCGAGCGGACCATGTTCGGTCGTGACGTCGTCGAGATAAATACCCAGTGTCACCGGGCTGTAATTGGTGTGCGGCCACGCCAGAATATCCTGGTGCCATTTCACAAGGTCATCCGGGCCGGGCCATTTGTAGTTCAGTTTACAGCTATGGAATTTTACGTCCGGTCCGACTAGATCCGCCGCCGCTTCGGTCAGGCGGGAGTCACTTGCGAAGGTCCAAAAATCGGGGTGCCGGTCCACGGGCTTTTTCAAACGCCGGACATGTACATGGTCCGGAGAATGATTCGGTCCGATGTCGTAGGCCTCGTTGGATTCAGTGACCGCTTTGCTGTCTTCCAGAAACCGGGCCGACAGTTCCCGCAACCCGTCAAGTTCCCCGTCGGTGAAAAACCGTTCCGCGACCACGAACCCGTCCGTGAAATACGATTCACGCTGCGCCTGCGTCAAAACAAGCGGCGCATGGGCGATGATGTCTTCTGGCTTCATGTGACGTGTTCCTTACTTGGGGGAATTAAACAGGTTTATCGCCGGTCATTTGGACACGACGCATCACGCGCCGGTGGCCGGTGACGTCGTTGACGGCAATGTGTTTCATACAGCGATTATCCCAGATGACCGTCGTGCCCGGTTCCCAATGCACCCGGCAGGTGAATTCGGGCCGGTTTCCCTGTTCCAGCAGAAACGACAACAACGGCAGACTTTCAGCGCGGGTCATGTTCTCGAAGCGATGGGAATACGAGCGGTTGACGAACAGACATTTACGGCCGGTTTCCGGAT
>JABJJH010000012.1 GCA_018660965.1 Rhodospirillaceae bacterium
GCGGTTGCCGATGTCGGTGGCGCCGGAATTGTGCGGGGTGATCAGGACGCGCGGGTCTTCCCACAGGCGCGAATCAGGCGGGCCTTCGAATTCGCCGATATACACGTCCAGCGCGGCGCCGCGCAGATGCTTCGACGCCAGGGCGTCCACGAGCGCATCCTCGTCGATGATTTCACCGCGCGCGACATTGATGACGACGCCGCCCGGTTTCATCGCCTTGAACGCGTCGGCGTTCATCAGCTTTTCGGTTTCCGGCGTCCATTGGCAACATACCGCCACGAAGTCGCTTTCGGGTAGAAAGTCGTGCAGATGTTCCGGGCGTTTGAGTTCGGAAAATCCTTCCGGCAATGGCGCGCCGTCCACGACGGTGCGCCGCGTACCGACGACGCGCATGCCCGCCGCCGCGCACATGCGTCCGACATCCAGGCCGATGCCGCCCGCGCCGACGACGCAGATTGTTTTGCCCGCCACCACGACCGGTCGGTATCCGCGATAGTCGAAGGCGCCATTCGCCCGGTCCTGGGCTGCGACATTGAAGCCCTTCGCGAAGTGAAAAACGCTCGCCAGCACGTATTCGCCAATGCCCAGTGTATTGCCATGGCCGCGCGACGTGGTGACGATCACGTCGCCGCCCCACAGGTCGCTTTTCAACAAATTGCTGGCCCCGGCGGGCTGCTGGTGAAACCATTTCAGTTTCGGACTGCGGGCGCGAAGGTCATAGGGAAAGGGCCAGCCGCCAATGATGATGTCGGCGTCGCCCAGCAGCGCGTCGCGCTCGGCGCGCGTTCCCTCGCCATGCGACCCGGACGTGAGATACCGGTTGGACGCGAATTCCGACCAGGTTTCGCGGATTTCACCGTCGAACCACCCACCCGCGACCGTCAGGTTAACGGATTTGTCGACGGCTTCGATCATGGCGCGTTCGGCGTCGGACAGGCGTTGGATGCTCAATATATTCAGAGATGTCATGGGAATTCGTCCTCTATTGGGAACTGTTGAAGGCACCGCCATCCATGACCAGATTCTGGCCGGTCATGAAGCCCGCATGCGCGCCGCACAGGAAGGCGCAGGCCTCCCCGAATTCATAGGCTGTGCCGACACGGCCCGCCGGGTTGGCGCTCGCGCGTTCAGCGAATAACTCGTCGTAATCCCGCCCGGCTTTTTCCGCCGCCGCGCGAATGTTCGTGCGCAGCCGGTCGGTGTCGAAGGGACCGGGCAACAGACCGTTGATGGTGACGTTGTGCCGGACGGTTTTGCGCGCCAGCCCGGCGACGAAGCCGGTCAGTCCGGCGCGCGCGCCGTTTGACAGGCCCAGTATTTCGATGGGCGATTTGACCGACGCCGAGGTGATATTGACGATGCGTCCGAATTTACGCTCGATCATGCCATCTACGGTCGCCTTGATGAGGAAAATCGGCGTCAGCATATTGGCGTCAACCGCGGCGATCCAGTCATCCCGGTCCCAATCGCGGAAATCGCCCGGCGGCGGGCCGCCGGCGTTGTTTACCAGAATGTCGGGGTTGGGGCAGGCGGCCAGCACCTTGGCCTGGCCCTCGGCGGTTGTGATGTCGCAGGCGACCGTTGTGACGGTTGCGCCGGAATCCTTGCGGATGTCTGCGGCGGTCGCTTCAAGGTCTGCGGCTGTTCTGGAGTTGATGACCAACTCGACGCCTTCGCGGCCCAACGACATCGCGCTCGCGCGGCCCAGCCCCTTTGAAGCGGCGCATACGATGGCCTTTCGGCCTGAAATTCCAAGATCCATGACGTTTCCCCCTTATGTGCCGGTTTTATGTATCAGTATGAAGTTGGCCCATTATATCGCGCGCCAGCGGTATTGTGATCGCGCGCCGCGCCGCCAGGGCGGCCTTGTCCAATGCGGCGACAATGGTTTCGGCGGCGGCGAAAGAACGTTCCATTCGGATCAGAATATAGGTCAAGATTTCAGGCTCGACACGCAATTGCCGATCCGCGAACAGTTTAACGAGCACCGCGCCCAGGACCGAATCATCGGGCGCGCCGACCGCGACCGTCGGCGCCGCCACAAGGCGCGAGCGTAGATCGTCGAGCGTGAGCGGCCATGCCGACGGCGCCGTTTCCGCCGTCAACAGGATATGCCCGCCGGTGTCGCGCGCAGCGTTGTAGAGATGAAACAGCGCCGCCTCGTCGAAACCGGCGTTTCCCACATCATCGACGATGCACGCGTTGCTTTCCTCCAGCAGGTCATAGGGTGAAAGACCGCCTAGTTCCGCCACGGCGATGAAACGGGCGTTGGTCCGACTTCGCCAGACATGGGCCAGATGGGTTTTTCCGCACCCCTTGGGCCCGTGAATGGTGAGCGCGGGCGCCGGCCATTCCGGCCATCGGTCCAGCCACGCCACGGCGGCCTGATTGCAGGGCGCGACCAGAAAATCATCGGCGCCCAACGCGGTCCGGTGTCCCAGGTCGAACGCCAGTTGCGTCGTCACGATTCCCCGCTGTCGCTTGAATTGTCGTTTGGCGCGGCGCCGTAAAGCGGACTACGGAGGTACTGGTCGAGCGAAAACCGTGTCAGAACGCCGATGATCGCCATCAGGGGAACCGCCAGAAGAACGCCGACGAAGCCGAACAAGGACCCGCCCGCCAGCAACGCAAAGATGATCCAGACCGCATGCAGTCCGACGCGACCGCCGACCAATTTGGGCGTCAGCACATTGCCTTCGAGAAGTTGGCCCGCCGCGAAAATAGCCGCGACGATCGCCACCGGCGCAATTTCACCGAACTGGGCAACCGCGATCGACAGGCCGACGACAAGACCGACCAGCATGCCGAAATAGGGCACGAAGGAAATCAATCCGGTCAGAAAACCGACGATAAATCCGAAATCGAGACCCGCCAGGAAGAGGCCAACGCCATAAAATGAGCCGAGCAGGAGACAGACCGTGGCCTGTCCGCGCGCGAACCCGGACAAGGTGTCATCGACGTGCCTGATTTGCGTGCGAATGACATCAGCGCTTGCGAGCGGCAACCAGCCATCGATTTTCGCCACGATATTGTCCCAATCGCGCAGCAAGTAAAAGGTGACGATGGGGGTGATGAGCGCCAGGGACGCCAGGGTCAGCAGGGATTCCACGCCGCTGGCGAGTCCACCGGCCAGACCCAGGAAAAATTTGACGACATCGCTTGATACGGCGCTGAAGGCGTCGCGCAGTTGGCCGAGTTCATCGGGGCCGAGACGGCTTTCCAGAAGCCCGATGACGAAGACCGCTTTTTCGCGAAGCGCGGTGGTGTAGTCGGGGATATTTTGGGCGAAATTGACGATTTGCGCGGTGATCAACGGAACAAGCAATAAAAGCAACACAGTCGCCAGGGCAAAAAACGTCGCCGTGATGATGCAGGTCGCGACGATCCGCGAACATCCCATGCGTTCCAGACGGTCGCAGGCCGGGTCGAGCAAATAGGCGATCGCCATGCCCGCGACGAATGGCGTCAGGACATCGCCGAGCAGATACAAGAGCCCTAGGAAAACCGCAAAGGCGATCCCCCATGTCCAGGCTTGTTGACGGACCGTCATGGATTATTCTTCATCGGTTTGCCCTTATCGAGGCGTTGGCGACCGGGTGTGATCAAATTATCTGGTCGCCATCGGGGCGAGAGACGAATGTCGAAGACCCAGCGACACAGATAGGCGACGCCGGACGCGGCGGTCGTGAGTGCGGTGATTATCGTCAAGGCCGGAACCAAATCAAAGGGGGGAGTTCCAATCCCAATTTCAGCAAGGACAACGCAGACAAGCACGATCTGCACCGCTGTATTTATCTTGCTGATCATCAACGGTTGCATCGCCACCGGTCGGTTCAGCGTGTGAAACAGGATCGTTCCACCGATTATGAGGGCGTCGCGGAATACGAC
>JABJJH010000441.1 GCA_018660965.1 Rhodospirillaceae bacterium
CACCTGGGTGCGGGCTGGGCCATGGTCGACGCGCTGGCTGGGCGCGCTGGGCGCCGAAATCATCAAGGTCGAATGGCCCGGCAACGAACGCGGCCGCCTGACCGCCGTGCCGCCGGAAGGCATGGAGAAAACCCTCAACAACTCACCGACATTCAACGACACCAATCCGAACAAGAAAAGCATCACCGTCAACATGCGCAGCCCGGAAGGCCTCGCCGTCATCAAGAAACTGGTCGCGGTCAGCGACGTGGTGGTGGAAAACTTCAGCCCCAAGGCCTTGCGCGGCTGGGGACTCGGCTACGACGAGTTGCGCAGGATCAAACCGGACATCGTGTATGTCTCGCAATCCGGACTGGGCCATACGGGCCAGCAATCGCACTACACGACCATGGGGCCGACGGCGCAGGCGTTTTCCGGCCTGACCCATTCATCGGGATTGCCGGACAAACCGCCCGCCGGGTGGGGCTGGTCATGCCTGGACGACCTTGGCGGCGTCAACATCGCCTTTGGCGTCATGGGATCGCTGCACCGGCGCAACCGCACGGGGCTCGGCCAACATGTGGATCTGGCGCAGATGTTCATCGGCGCGACCCTGAACGGTCCGGCGATCCTCGACGCCACGGTCAACAAGCGCGCCTTGCAACGCGAAGGCTTCCCACCGGGCAACCGGGCGCATTGGCCGGGGACGCCCCTGCTGAACAATTACCGCGGTCCGACGACGGCGCCGCACAACGCCTATCGCACCAAGGGCGGCGGGTACAATGACTGGGCCGCCATCGTATGCGTCGGCGACGCGGAATGGCGCGCGTTAATATCGGTCATGGGATCACCCGCCTGGGCGGACAATAAAAAATTCGCTTCCCTTGCGGGGCGTCTACAACACCAGGTCGAACTGGACGAAAACATCGAAGCCTGGACCAGGACGTTGGACAAATACGCCTTGATGGAAGCGTGTCAGGTGGCGGGCGTGCGCGCCATGCCGGTGCAAAGTTCCGAAGACCGGGTGGAGAACGACCCGCAGCTTCGCCACCGCAAAATGTATACGGAAATGGATCATCCGGTCCTGGGGCGGCGCAAATTTCAGAACGCGCCGTTCAAGATGTCGGATACGCCCGTGGTCAACACCAGCGCGGCGCCCTTGATTGGCCAGCACCTTCAGGAAGTTCTCGAAGGACTTCTGGGTCTGTCTCATGAAGAGGTAATCTCCGGGTTGCAGAACAATATTTTCTGGCCGAAAACCTTGGAACGCTTCGACTATATCGACGCCGTAATTGACGGCGAGCCCTGGCAAGGCGGTGACGCCGATACGCTGGTCAACCGTGACCCGGCCTCCCCCCAGGCGATCATCGACAACGCTTATTTGTCGGCGGGCAATGTGAACGCCGGGCCGCTGGACGGGCTGCGCGTGCTGGAGGTCTCCGACGAACAGGGTCAGTACTGCGGCAAGCTGATGGGCGATTTGGGCGCCGACGTCATCAAGGTCGAGCCGCCCGGCGGCGAAGCGACGCGCACGGTGGGGCCATTTCTCGACGACGCCCCGCACCGTGACCGCAGCCTCGCCTTCTGGCATTACAACACCTCCAAGCGCGGGGTGACGCTGAACCTTGAAACCGAAGACGGGCGCGCGTTGTTCCGGAAACTGGCCGACAGCGCGGACATCATTCTGGAAAGCGCGGGCGCGGGATATCTGAACGATCTCGGGCTTAGCTTCGAGTCGTTGAAAGCCTCTAACCCGAAGCTCATCCATTGTTCGCTGACGCCGTTTGGCCAAACCGGCCCCTGGCGCGACTACAAGGGCAGCGATCTGGTCCACATGGCGGCGGGCGGGTTCATGGGATGTTGCGGATACGACGTCGCCGACGATCCGGAACAGATCCCCATTGCGCCTGGCGGCGGCAACGCCTGGCACACCGCCTGCAGCTTCGCCTACATGTCGATCACCGCCGCGCTGGTGTCCCGCGACAAGACCGGGGCCGGACAATACATCGACGTATCGGTGCATGATTCCTGCGTCGTTTCGACGGAAATGCACGTGCCGACCTATATCTATCAAGGCAAGGTCGTCATCCGGCAAACCGGTCGTCATGCGCAAATGGACGCCAATGGCGCCAATCAATTCCGTTGCGCCGATGGCGGCTATGTCAACGCCGTCGGGAACCGCGTGCCGTTACGCCGGTTCCCCGATCTGGTCGCCTGGATGGACGAACACGGACTGGCCGAGGACCTTGGGGACGAACGCTACGCCACCGCCAAGGGATTCGTCGAACATGCGGCGCATATCGACGAGGTTATCCAACGTTTCGCCGCGCACCTGACCCGGGACGAAATCGCCCATGGCGGACAGGCGCGGCAATTCAACTGGGGCGCGGTGCGCTCACCGGATGAACTCCTCGACGATGGGCATTTGGCGGACCGGGGATTCTGGGTCGAGGTGGACCACCCGGAATTGGGTCGTTGCTTCACCTATCCCGGCAGCGCCGCCATCCATAACGGATCGCTGTGGCGCATTTCGAGGCGGGCGCCGCTGGTGGGCGAACACAATCAGGAAATTTTCCACGATGAACTTGGAGTCGATCAGGCCGAACTGGCCTGTCTGGCCGAAGCGGGCGTCGTCTAGAGCGTGTCGCGGTTATTCGGAACCACTCAGACGGCCTGACAAGGTTTTCGGCAAGGAGTGTGCGTCGCCGCGATGCCGGCGCATCGCAAGGCGTACGCGACGATGTCCGAAAGCCTTGTCAGGTCGCCCGCTGGGTCGCCCATGCGATCCGTCGGAGGGCGTCGAATAACCGCGACACGCTCTAGATCAGGACCTCGCCATCAGGTCATCCCCGCCGAATGCGGCAACCACAACGTAATGCTGGGGAAGATCGTCAGGATCGCGACCAAAACCAGGGTGGCGATGAAAAACGGCAATACGCCCTTGAATATTGTATTCAGCGGCACATCCGGCGCGACCTTGGCCATGACGAACACGTTGATGCCAACCGGCGGCGTAATCAACGCCAATTCTGACATGATGACCGTGTACACGCCAAACCAGACGGGGTCGTATCCGAGTTGCAGAATTACCGGAAAGGTGAACGGAATCGTCAGGATCAACATGCCCCAGATATCCAGCACCATGCCAAGCGCGATGAACAACAGGCTGAACATCAGCATGACGCCGAGGGCCGGCAATCCCAACGCCATGATCCATTCGACCAGCCCCGAGGTGAGTCCCGTCAGCACGACGAACTTACCCATCATGTGACCGCCGATGATGATGACGAAAATCATGCCGGTCAGATGCATGGTTTCGCGCAACGTCATGCCCAGAATGCGCCACGACATCCGCCCCATGAAAAAGGCGATCCCGAACAGGCTGAACACGCCGAACGCGGCGGCTTCCGTTGGGGTGAACACCCCCAGGTAAATGCCGCCAATGACAATCAGGAATGTCGCCAGCACCGGCAACAGCTTCACCAGCGAGCGCAGCTTTTCGCCCATCGGGAAGGTTTCACCCACCGGTCCCAACGCCGGCGTCCGCTTGCACCGGACATAGATGGTGCCGGAATACGCCAGGGTCATCAGAATGCCCGGCACGATGCCGGCGACGAACAAGGCGCCAATCGACGTTTCCGTCCAGATGCCATAGACGACCAGAACGATGCTGGGCGGGATCAGAATGCCCAGAGTTCCCGCCGACGCGATGGAGCCCGCCGCGAGACTGTCGTCATAACCGTAGCGCCGCATGGCGGGCATGCACATCGGCCCCATGGTCGCGACCGCCGTGACGCTGCCGCCCGAAATGGAGCCAAACCCGGCGCAGGCGACGACCGACGTAATGGCCAAACCACCCGGCAGGCGCCCCAGCCATTTGTAAACGCAATCGTACAAATCCCGCGCGATATCGGTTCGGTACACGATTTGGCCCATCAACATATACAGCGGGATCGCGATCAGAATGAAATTCGACCCTTGTTCAACAAAGGTCAGGGACAATTGCGTCGCCGCGTGGTTTGGCCCACCGACGAGAAACAATCCAACCGCCGCAACGCCCAGCATGGCGAACGCAATGGGCACGCCGATGACGATCAGGACCATCATCAGGCCAAAGCCCAAAAGGCCGATGAGTTCGGGGGCTATTTCGATCACTGCTCCGTCTCCCGTCCGGTCTGTTCACCGGAATATAAGTGGAGCAAACATTCAAGGGCGCGCATCAGAAACAGAAATCCCATAAGAGCACTTGCCACCAACACCGCCAGACTGGACACCCAAATCGGAAGTTCGAGAAACTCGGTGACGCGGTTAAATTCAAAGTCGAACAGGAACTCTTCCCATTCGTGCCGACCCAACAAATAAAATATCCAAAACCCGACAGCGAAATACGCCAGCGAAAACATATTGCGCAGACGCTCAGACATCATGTTGGTCACCAAATCCATGCGCACGTGCCCATCGACGCGGGTGCATTCCGGCAACGCGAACAGGAACACCAACAGCAAACACCATTCGGTGAATTCCAGCGTCCAAATAAAAGGCGAATTAAAAACGTACCGCAGCACGACATCGATCATGACCAGAATGCTGATGGCCGGCAGGACTACCCATCCGCCGAACATATCGAGCGCGGTCGCGACCCACGTAAAATATTTATCCAGGACCTTCATGGTCGACTAGTTCCCCCGAATTCAGAGACTCAAAAACAAAGCCCGGCGCGCTGAACCACCAGGGTTCACGGCGCGCCGGGCATGTCTAATTCCCGTTGACCCTGGTCAGTCGAGAATACCCTGGAGGGGGCTGTCAATCGCCGCTTGCATGATCGCATTGGCCGACATGCCGTGGTATTTCTTGGACAGCATCCGGATATCGGCGATGAATTGCTTGCCCGGAAGTCCCTTCTTCTCCATGTCCGCGATCCATTTCTGCGTCACGGGCTCAACGGCGGCGCGCCAACGCGCCATTTCGGCGGGCGGCAAGTCGATCAATTCCTTGATGGCGCCCGAGGACGTCATTTTCTTGATCGCCTTTGCGGCGTTGATTTCATAGAAGCCCTGAGCTTCGATCTGGGCGTGCTGACGCGACCAGTTGTTGTAGACCACCTTCAAATCGGCCGGCAGTTTGTTATAGAGCGAGGCCGAGGTGCAGTAGAAGACCGGGAAGAAGTTGAACCCGTTGACGGTCCGGTAATCGGTGACTTCGTGCACCTTGAAGATCGGCGCCACGGCGTCATTGATGTGATAGGCGTCAAGCGTGCCGCGTTGCACCGCCGTATAGGCGTCGGCGGCCGGCATCGAAATCGGCACCGCGCCAAGGGCTGCAATAATTTTCGCGTGCGGTCCGCCACCCGCGCGGACTTTCAGTCCCTTGACCTCTTCCAGCGTGCGGATCGGCTTTTTGGTATACAGGTGATACGCCGCCGTTTGCGACGCGCGCGCCAGCTTGACGCCCTTGAAGCGTTCGAAGTTCTTTTTCAGGTACTTCACATACAGCGCTTCGGAAACCGCCGCCGCTTCATGCGTGTTGTTGAACAGGAACGGCAGGCCCAAACCATGCAGCAAGTTGTAATCCTTGGCGTTATAGGCCGGGAAGCAAGGAGCGTAGTCCGTCAATCCCGTGCGGATCGCCTTGCGACCGTCTTTCGCGCCGTGAATGGTCTTGGACCATGTGTCGTTCACCTTGATCTTGCCGTTCGACATTTTTTCAAGGACGCGAAAGGCGATGATGCTGTTCTTCGCCAGAGAGGACACTTTCGGGACGTGATGCGACGATGTCATCGTGATGACGGGCCCGGTATATGTGACCTTCGCACTGCCATAACTCTTAATCTTGCCGGACATCCAATCCTGGGCCAGCGACAAATTCTTTAAAACTTCGGCTTCGGTTTTACCAACTTCCCCCGCCTGCGCCGTCGATACGGCCAAACCGGCCGCGACAACCGCCGCGCCGACCATAAATTTTCCAGACATGCAATTTACTCCCCTGTTCATAACCTTGTTCTTCACCGGCGCCGGATTCATTCCAACGTCCGGCCCGGCTCCTAAGGCCGCTACGGCGGCAAGCTAAATGCTTCCCATCGCCACCGACGGCGCGTAGCCTAGGACACTGTCAGGTCATCGCGCAAGCCCGGTTCGACGGTGAAGCTTGTTTTTTATGTGAGGGTTACGGCATGGAGCGGGCGTTAAAACAGGCGCTTGAGACGCCTTCACAAACGACCCCTCACTATACCAACACGGGGCTTCCAACGGCGGATCGGTTGGGGCCGTGGCATGGAACCTGTTCGATATCGACGCAAATTAGGCGACGGTAAGTCACCGGCCAACCTACTGGCGCATTTACAACGCAACACGCCGTAAGTTTCGAAATCTATCCATCACCATCTAACCGTGTTATGGTTAACCTTATAATCCAACGTGAATTACAAATCAGGGAGAGGGCGTGAAATGATGAAGCAAATCGGACTATTAATGGCGACAGTCGCCGTGGGCGTCATGGCGACGACCGCCACCGCGGGTGCGGCCGAGTTCAACCTGCGCTGGGGGCACTACCTTGGCAAAGGGCCGTTCCTTGAGATCGAGGAAGATTTCGCGGCGCAAATCGCAAAGCGCACTGGTGGCCGGGTAAATATCAACATCACCTATTCCGGCGGTCTCGGAAAGGGCAATGAAGTCCTCACGCTCGCAGGACGCGGCGCCATCGACATGGCCTCGGCCGCGCCGGGTTATTACGCCCAGCAATTGCATTTTTGGAAAGCGTTCCAGATACCGTTTGTGTTCAAAACGCCGAAACAGGCCATGAACGTTCTGGCGAAGTCACTGGCGGAATTTCCAGTATACAAACAGGAAATGGACAAGATGAACGTCAACTGGCTGTTTCAGCAGCCCTTGGGGATTTACTTTTTGACGGGTCCATCCTCGGATTGCGAGACTGTCGCGGGGCTCAAGGGTAAAAAACTTCGCAGTTTCGGCGGTGACGTGCCCAAGGCGCACGCCGCCATCGGCGCGGTGCCGGTGTCGATCAGCCCGGTCAAGGTGTACGAAGCGCTGCAGCGCGGCACCATCGATTACTCGTTTCTGAACGCGGGCAACATTCAACAATACAAATTGTACGAACCCGGCAAGTACAGTTGCGGCCCCATCATGGCGATTACGGGCCATAACGTGGTGATCGGTAAAAAGACCTGGAACAGGCTGCCCAAGGATATTCAGGACATCTTCGCCGACCAGAGCAAGAAGACGCATGCAAAATACCTTGCGTGGCTGGAATCCTTCGAAAGCAGCGCCGTCGCCAATATCGAAAAGGCGGGCGGCGTGTTCAAGGCGTTCCCGACTTCGGAGTTGAACAAATGGAAAGCCGCCGCGCCTGATCTGCTGACGGCGTGGGAAAAGGACATCAACAAAAAACGCGGCGACACCATGGCCAGCAAGGTGGCCAAGCGTTGGCGCGAACTCACCAAGTAACGCCGCGCGCGCCGCACCGGATCACCGCCTTATGAAACGGCTTGGCGACATTATGGAGCGTCTTGCATTGTCGGTGCTGCTGGTTGGCGGCGCCGGCATGCTGACGGCGATGTTCCTGGGCGCCGGCGACGTTGTCGGCACGCAGTTTTTCGGCTGGCCCATTCACGGCGCTCTGGAAATCACCGAAAGTACGATGGTGCTCATCGTGTTCGGGGGACTGGCCTACGCCCAAATTCGGCGCAGCCACATTCGCGTGGAGTTGCTTTACAGCCACATGCCGCCACGGGTTCGCGCGGCGATGGACGTCTTCTCCGATATCGCCGCCATGATTTTCTTCGGCCTGTTGTTGTGGCAGGCCGTGAACGAAGCGATGTTCAGTTGGAGCATCGGCGAGGCGGCGGACGGCTTGATTCAGTTCCCCCTGTATCCAGCGCGTTTCATTCTCGCCGCCGGAACCGCGCTATTGATCTTGCAACTGGTGTTGGACTTGGTTCTCGACATTCAACGCCTGCGTGGCAAGGCCCCGATTGAAGACCCGGCGTCCGACCTGGGCGCCGCGCCGGATGGTTTGCCCGATATCCCCGAACTGCGGGAGCCGGGGTTGCAATCCGGATCACGACAAAGCGACCCGTAAGGAGCCCCCGACGTGTTGGAACCCGCAATCGCCGGCGTAATCGTCATGGCGCTTCTGTTTGTCGCCCTCGCCGCTGGCGTTCATATCGGCGTGGCGCTTGGCTTGGGCGGCGTCCTGGGGATGTATCTTTCCATCGGCCCCGACGCGGCGCTCGGCCAACTCTCCACCGTGCCCTTCAGCACGACAAACTCCTTCACGCTCGCCGTCATTCCCCTGTTCATCTTGATGGGTTCCCTGGCGACGCAAGCGTCGCTAACCACCGATTTATATCGCGCGGCTTTTAACTGGCTGGGACCGTTTCGCGGCGGGCTGGCGATGGCGACCACCCTGGCGTCCGCCGCCTTCGGCGCGGCCTGCGGCTCGACCGTCGTCAACGCCGCCGTATTCACCCGCATCGCGCTGCCGGAAATGACGAAGTTCGGCTACGATAAAAGGCTTAGCGCCGGCTGCATCGCGGCGTCGGGCACACTGGCCTCGCTTATTCCGCCCAGCATTTTGATGGTCGTCTACGCGGTGATTACCGAACAATCGGTCGGAAAACTGCTGATCGCGGGGTTCATACCGGGCTTGATGTCGGCAGCCATCTACATGGTTGGCATCCATGTCCGCGTCCGGTTCAATCCGGCGCTTGCGCCCACGCCGGATTTCCAGATTAGCTGGTCGGAACGGTTTCGGTCATTGTACGGCGTCTGGGGAATAGTCTTCCTGTTTCTTCTAGTGATCGGCGGCATTTACAGCGGCTTGTTCACGCCGACCTACGCGGGCGCAGTGGGGGCGTTCGGCGCCTTTCTCATCGTGCTCGGCAAGCGCCGCTTGAACCGCCATACGCTGATCGAGACATTCAAGGACGCGGGCGTCACCACGTCGGTGATCTTCATCATCGTGATTGGCGGCATCCTGTTCGCCCGATTTCTGACCTACACCGGCCTTGTCGCGGATATATCGGCATTATTGCTGGGCCTGGAATTATCCAAGGAGCTTTATCTACTCAGTTTCGCGGTGATTTATCTTATCCTTGGCATGTTGATCGATCCCATCGCCATCATGGTGATGACCTTGCCCGTGATGTATCCGGTCATGGTCGGCGCCGGGTACGACCCGATATGGCTTGGCGTGATATCGATCAAGCTGGCGGAAATATCACTGATCACGCCCCCGGTCGGGCTCAATGTCTACGTCGTCCGCAGCGCATCTCCGATCCCCCTGTCCCTGGAGGATGTGTTCGCGGGCGTCATGCCGTTTCTGCTACTCGACGTCTTCACGCTCGGCTTGCTGATCGCGTTCCCGCAAATCGTTCTATTTTTGCCGAACCTGATGTACTAGCTCATTCCGCCGCGTCGTAATTCGTGCGCCAGGCGCCGATGTCCGGTTTTTGAAGCCCCAGGTGATCGCGCAGCGTCGAACCGGTGTATTCCTTGCGGTATATGCCGCGCTTTTGCAGTTCCGGAACGACGAATTTCACGAAATCCTCGAACGCGCCGGGTTGATGCGTCGGTCCGATGACGAAGCCGTCGCAGGCGGGTTCATGGAACCATCGCTCCATGTCATCGGCGACATCCTTGGCGTCGCCGACGACAGTGTTCCCATCATGCAATAAACCGCGCCGGGTAATCGTCATGAAATCCCGCACGGTCGGGTTCTTGATACCTGTCGACGTGACCCGGTCGCGCAACGCTTGCATGCCCTGAATGCCATCGATCTCATCATCGGTGAAGGCTTCGTCCATTTCCTTGGACGCGAAATCGAAGTTCAGCCCTTCCGACAACAGCGACAACTGGTCCATTTCGGTCGAGAGCTTGTCATAGGCCGCGCGCTTGTCTTCGGCTTCAGCCTTGGTTTCCGCGACAATCGGATAAAACAGATTGGCGACCTTCATACTGTCAGGGTCACGTCCCGCCGCCGCAGCGCCCGCCTTCAGGGCCGCGTATTCGTCCTTGGCGGCGTCGAAATCGCGAGGGGAGACGAAGATCAATTCGCCCCACCGCGCTGAGAATTCCTTGCCGCGCGCGCTCGCTCCCGCCTGAATCACCACCGGATGTCCCTGCGGCGTGCGCGGCACCGTGAAGGGCCCGCGTGAATTCATGTATTGTCCCTTGAAGTCGAGCCGGTGAACCTTGTCGGGGTGCGCGTACAGATTATTCGCCTTGTCCGCGACAATGGCGTCGTCTTCCCAGGTATCCCAATGGCCCAGGACAATCTGCATGAATTCATCGGCCTGATCGTAACGTAAATCGTGCGCGGTGTGACTTTCAAAGCCCATGTTGCGCGCTTCGTTGTCGTTCACCGACGTCACGACATTCCACGCCGCCCGGCCCTTGGTCATCAAATCGACAGTCTGGAACTGACGCGCAACGTGAAACGGGTTGAAATAAGTGGTGGAACAAGTCGCGCCAAGGCCGAGATGCGTCGTCGCCGCAGCCATAGTCATCATGCAGGCCACGGGATCCAACTTCACGCAGCGGATGCCATTCTTAACCGTCTCGGCATGGTCGCCGGCGTACATATCCGGCATCGCCAGCCGGTCGTCGAAAAAACCCATGTCGAATTTTCCACTCTCCAGCACGCGCGCGATGTGCTGGTAGTATTCCGGCGAATACGTGTCCGTGCGGGCGTCCGGGTGACGCCAGGACGATGGCAATGTCGTACAGTTCTGCGCCTGTAGAAACGCAACCAGTGAAATTTCCCGCATTATAAAATGCCCCCCATATCGCCATACCACGCGCCATTTGAAACTAACGTGGCGCGCTTTTCCAAAAATTGATCTGATTTATACAAACACGTTTTGACTTTGCCCGCCATTGGTCCGGACATTAATTATGGCGGGAATCAGGACTTCCCCACAAATGGCGGCGAAAAAATGCCGAATTCGTCAGAGATGATATTGTAATTTCGAAAATCATGGTCCTTACTTAGCGACGGAAACATCAATCATTCGTTGGCGGCGCGTTCCGATGGTCGAGCCGCCATATTTGTGCACGACACAGAACTTCCGAGGCAAAACGTCCAACCGGACGAGAAGCAACAAACCAGGGCCAAACGGGACCGACAACGCCGTGGACGCCTACAACAATATTAAGGAGACTAGGGATGGGTACGGTCACTGGCGCCACACTGTTGGCGCAAAACCTCAAACAACAAGGCGTTGACTACATGTTCGGGATCGTTGGATTTCCCGTGCAGCCAATCGCCGCGGCGGCGCAGGCAGCCGGGATTCAATATGTCGGCATGCGCAACGAACAGTCCGCGTCCTACGCGGCCCAGGCCGTTGGCTACATGACGGGACGCCCCGGCGCCTGTCTTACGGTTTCGGGACCGGGCGTCATTCACGCCTTTGCCGGTCTCGCCAACGCGCAGCAAAATTTCTGGCCGATGATCCTGATTGGCGGCGCTTCGGCGGTGAGCCAAAACGGCATGGGCGCGTTCCAGGAAGAACGTCAGGTCGCTCTTGCAGACCCCTATTGCAAATACGCGCACGCGGTCGAAAACGCCGCGCGCATTCCGTTTTACGTGGAACAAGCAATCCGTTTTTCGATTTACGGTCGCCCGGGCCCCGTCTATCTCGACATGCCCGACGATATCATTCAGCAGGAAGTCGATGAAGCCAATGTGATCCCGGCGGCGACGATCCCCGAGCCGCCACGCATGATGGCGATGCCGGAAAGCATCGAAGCGGCGCTGGACGCGCTGGAAACGGCGGAACGGCCTCTGGTCATCTGCGGCAAGGGCATGGCCTGGTCGCGCGCGGAAGATGAAGTGCGCGCGTTCGTCGAACGGACGCAAATCCCGTTCCTCGCCTCGCCCATGGGCAAAGGCGTCATGGACGACAATCATCCGTTATCGGTCGGCGCGGCGCGTAGCCTCGCCCTGCAGGAAGCGGACGTTATCGTCCTGATGGGCGCGCGATTGAACTGGATCATGCATTTCGGTCTGCCGCCACGCTTCGGCAAGGAAGTCCGCATCATCCAGTTGGACATCGCGGCAGAATCGATCCATCAAAACGTCCCCGCCGAAGTGGCGCTGGTTGGCGACGGCAAGGCGATTGTCGGGCAGCTTAACAAGGCGCTGGAAAACCGTCAGTGGTTCTGCCCCGACGATACGCCGTGGAAGAAAGCCATCGCGGTCAAGGGCGTGGAAAACGCCAAGATGATCCAACCGATGATCGAAGACGAATCCACACCGACGAACTATTACCGCGCATTGCGGGACATCAGCCCGTGGATTCCGGACGACGCCATCATCATTGGCGAAGGCGCCAACACCATGGATATTGGCCGGACGCAAATGCCGAACTCCAAGGCCCGCCATCGGCTCGACGCCGGCAGTTACGGCACCATGGGCATTGGCATGGGCTTCGTCGTCGCGGCCGCCGTGGTCAACCCCGACAAACCGATTGTGTCGGTATCGGGCGACTCGGCCATCGGGTTCTCCGGTATGGAAATGGAAACCTGCTGCCGTAATAAATTGCCGGTGAAAATCGTCGTGCTCAACAATGGCGGCATCGGCGGCGGCATCGCGAAACTGCCGGACGACGTAAAGACGATCCCACCGGGGATTCTCACCGTCGGCGCACGCTATGACCTGATGATGGAAGCTTTTGGCGGCAAGGGCTTTCTCGTCAACGATCCCGCCGATTTGCAAGCGGCGTTGGACGCGGCCAAGGCTTTCGACGGTCCGGCGTTGGTGAACGTCATCCTCGACCCGAAAGCGGGTCGTAAGCCGCAGGAACACGCCTGGCACACCTAGTGGCGCAACCGAAACGGATGGTTCCCATCCGTTTCGATCGGTTGCCCCACCAGATGAATATGCTGGTGGACTGATTCACAAAATGCTTGGTTCCCAAGCATTTAGATCAGACCACTAAGCCCGGTTTTTCCTGACGCACTGTAACGAAGACGCCGCCCGGCGGGTATTTCCGCCCGCCGGGCGGTGGTCTTTAAAACCATATAAGGTTTCACGATGAAGATTGGCGAACACGGCGTCTGGTTTTCAACCAACGGGTTGACCAAGCCTCAACTCGCGAAACTGGCGCAAGGCGTCGAGCGTCTGAACTACGACGTTCTATGGTATCCGGAATCCTTATCGTATGAATCCCTGTCGCTCGGCGGCTTCCTGTTGGGACAAACCGACCGGTTATGCGTGGGCAGCGGCATCGCCAATATTTACGCCCGCGACGCGCTAACCGCGATGGCCGGGCACAACACGTTAAATTGTCTATACGACGACCGGTTTATCCTGGGGCTTGGCGTGTCGCATATCCCCTTGGTTGAATCACAACGCGGGCATCAATACGGCAAGCCGGTTTCGACCATGCGCGCCTATCTGGACGCCATGGACGCAGCGAATATCGCCGTGACCCCGCCCGCCCGCAATGTCGTCCTCGCCGCGCTGGGACCCAACATGCTGGCGTTGTCGAAGGACCGAACCGAAGGCGCCCTGCCTTACTGCGTGACGCCGGAACACACCGCGATGGCGAAGGGAATTCTCGGCGACGACTCGTGGCTATGCGTCGAACAGAAAATTTGCCTGACGACGGATGCGGCCCAGGCCAAGGAAATAGCGGCAAGCGGCATGGCGCGCTATCTGGCCTTGCCGAATTACCGCAACAACTGGCTGCGGCTCGGGTTTAGCGAGGATGAACTTTCCGGACAGGGAAGCGACCGTTTCCTGGACGCCATGGTCGCTTCGGGCGACGCCAATGCGATTGCGGCGCGCATCAAGGCGCATTTCGACGCCGGCGCGACCCATGTCTGTATCCAACCCTTGAATCCCGATGGATCCGCGATGCCAGACTGGAACGCCCTGGAGGCGCTGGCGCCGAGCAACCGTTAAGAGGCGCTGATGTGGGCGCAGGTCAACTGCTAAGGAGTGATGTCATGCAAACGAACGCGCAATCTTCCCAGAGCACGCAAACCCCATTTGATATCGAACCCTTGTCCGAATTGATGGGCGCGGCGATCACGGGGTTGGACCTGACCCAGCCCTTGAACCAGGCCACTCGCGACGCCGTGTTCAAGGCGTTTCTGAAATATCAACTCCTGGCGTTTCGGGACCAGAACCTTACCAAGGATCAACAGGTCGCGTTTTCCGAACAGTTTGGCGAATTGGAACGCCACACGTTGCGCAACCGCAACGCCGCGGGTCATCCCTCCGTGCATATCGTCTCCAACCTCGGCGAGGACGGAAAACCCAGCGGAAAAGTGAATTCCACCGAATGGCATTCGGATAAATCCTTCCGGCCCGCGCCGTCAATGGCGACGATCCTTCATGCGGTCAACTTACCGCCCGATGGCGGTGATACCTGCTTCGCCAACATGTACGCCGCCTACGAAGCCTTGAGCGAGGATGAAAAGCGGGACCTCGCGGGCGTCCAGGTCGTTCACAGTTGGGAATTGTCCCGCGAAAACAGAAAACGAACGGTGAGCCAGGCGGAAATTGACGACGCGCCGCCACACAGCCATCCCTTGGCGCGCGTCCATCCGGACACCGGTCGCTCCGCCTTGTTTATGGGCACGCACGCATCCCACCTTGAAGGCCTTCCGATGGAAGAAGGACGGACGCGGATCGAAGCGCTTGAGGCGCACGCCACACAGGAATGCTTCGTCTACCATCATAACTGGCGCGCCGGAGAGGTTCTGATGTGGGATAATCGTTGCCTTTTGCATCGCGCCGACACGAATTTCGACGCGGCCCGGCACCCCCGGCTGCTTCACCGCACCTGCCTGCGCGGAATCCCAACGGCCTGACCCATTTGTGACGGACTCCGACGATACGAACGGCGCCCCTAACATCCAATTTTATTGCCGATTTTAATAAAATGTAAAATAACGGACGTTATAATCAGATTCGGACATCCCGGATTGGAAAGTCATGGATCACGAGGCGCAAAAATTTCAGGAACGGTTGGACCTGCTCCGCCGAGACTACACGTCCAAATTACCGGATCGTCTCGACGAGATTGAATCGATCGCTAAAACATTGACCACAGTGCTTAGTGTTAGCGATCGCCAGACATCAATCACGCAACTCTGGGAATATTCACATAAACTCGCCGGGTCCGGCGCAACGTTCGGTTTTCCGGATATCAGCGACATCGCGAAAATTCTGGAACGAGTCACGAAATCGCTCCTTGCTAAAGACGACGACGCGTCCCCCCAAAGCATCGATCAAATCTTGTCTCTGGTCGCGGATCTACACGACGCCAGCAGAGACGTCCTGCCAGAACCCAAACAACAGCCGGTGGCGCCGCCAACGCCAGCGCCCCGCGCCCCAATTTCAAGCCACCTGGTTTTGATAGAGCTCGATCCCGCGCAAGCGGCGCGCATAAAATCCGGGCTTTTGAATTTCGGCTATGCCGTGGAAATATTGTCGTCGACCGCCCAATTGCCCGCGGCTCTGGAACAGGGAAACGTCTTGGCCATTATCTGGGATATCGACTATTTCGGCGGCGACCGTGCGGGAGCCACATTAC
>JABJJH010000128.1 GCA_018660965.1 Rhodospirillaceae bacterium
AACGACCTCATTTCGGGTAAACCTTTGGCGTTATTCTTTGCGGCGGATAACGGGCGTCCGGCCATCGGTCGCGGATTTTCCCAGCGCGGTGTTTTCGCGAATGCGGCGCGCCTCCGCCTCCGCGTTGATAATCGAGGTTCCTTTGGGTCCGGTTTGTTCCTTCTTGTCATTCCAGAACATTAGCTTATCGACGAGGCTTTCCTCCGCCGAGTCTGTTGTGCTGGCAGCTTCCCGATTGAGGGTCTGGCGAATGTTCGGATCGACGCCGAGCGCGCCGGAGCGTTTCAGTAAGGCGACCTCGCTGGAAGAGCGGCCCTTCGCCTGAGCGTTGATTTGGGCCCGTTTCGCGCGCCGGACAGCGCTTTGAGTGTCTGTGGTTGGCGTCGCCGCATTCGTTGGGGACGATAACAGGCTTTTTTGGGCGTCGCTTCGCGCTGAAATCGCCTGCGGGCGTGGTGCGCCCGGTTTGGGCGGACGCAGGCCATAGTCCGGCGGCAATGCTAGCGGCGCGCGCTTGACGACGGCGAATTCGTCTGGTGAGGACTTTTCGAAGCCCAGAATGCGACCAACATTGGAGTTGCTGGTGCATCCGGTGAACAACGCCGCAATTCCCAGAACGCAGCAAACCTTGACGCAGCGAGCCCGGACGCCACGCCGCATTGTACAATTATAGCCGTGCATGCTTTGCAACGCTTTCCCTTACCAGGTGATCCTGTTCCACTTTACCTATGATTTGTTCGCCCGACAATCAAGGCGTCGAACAGAAGCAGGGCGACTCCCGACGTTATCGCCGCGTCGGCGACGTTGAAGGCTGGCCAGTGCGCGCCAAAGGCGTGAAAATCGAGAAAATCCACCACGCCGCTATGAACGAAGCGGTCAATGACATTGCCAAGCGCGCCGCCAAGCGTCAGTCCAATCGCGCGGGCGACAAAAACCGACTCCGCCTTGTGCAGCCACAAAACGAGAAAGGTCGAGATGGCCATCGCCAGGACGATCAACAGGGGTTGGCTCCAAGGCGAGTCGCTGTCGAGTAATCCGAAGCTGACGCCCCGGTTGAAGGTCAGCACGATATTGAAGAAAGGCGTCATCTCCAGGATGCGTGGCGGGTTCATGACATCAAGCAGTATCCACCATTTCGACGCCTGATCGGCAAGCGCGACCGCGACCGCCGGGATCAGCCCATCACGCAACATCAAGAGAGCGGACGACAAATCAGGCGGCCGCGGCGCGTTGGTCCCGGACCACGTCGGCGCACCGGCCGCACACGCCGGGCAGTTCCGGGTCGGTTCCGACATCGGGCAGTACACGCCAGCACCGTTCGCATTTGTCGCCGTCGGCGGAACGCACCACCACGCCAATTCCCGCAACGTCTTCAAGCGTGAACGCGCCGTCGGGGGCGGCGCCTTCGATGAGGGACAGCGCCGAGGTGATCGTGAGTTCCGCCCCGTCGATGTTCTCGAAGGCCGATTTGGCCGCGGCGCTTAGATAGACGTCAACGGCGGCTTGCAGGCTGGAGCGAATGGTCTTGTTCGCCCGTTCGATTTCAATCGCGCCGGTTACGGTGCGGCGGATGGCGCGCAGCTGCGTCCATTTTCGGTCGAGATCATCATCGCGCCAATTGTTGGGAATGTCGGGGAACTGGCGCAAATGAACGCTATTGTCCGGCGCATCGCCGGTCCGGGATAGCCATGCCTCTTCCGCCGTGAAGCACAGGATTGGCGCAAACCACGCCGTCAGGCAATTGAACAGGGCGTCCAGAACGGTCATCGCGGCAAGACGCGTCGCCGTATCGGGGCCATCGCAATACAGGCTGTCCTTGCGAATGTCGAAATAAAATGCGGATAGATCGACGGCGCAAAAATCGTGCAGCTCGCGAAACATGCGGTGGAAGTCATAGTTGGCGCCGCTTGTCCGCACCATGGTGTCCATTTCGCTCAAGCGGTGCAGGACCCAGCGTTCAAGCTCGGGCATGTCCGTGACTTCGACCCGCTTCGCCTCATCGAAACTGGCGAGGTTCCCCAGCAGCCAGCGCAAGGTGTTGCGCAGACGCCGGTAGGAATCAATCTGGCGCTTGATAATTTCCGGCCCGATCTTGAGGTCTTCGGAATAGTCAGAAGCGACAACCCAAAGCCGCAGAGTTTCGATGCCGTATTGATCAGCGACCTTCTGCGGCTCGACGATATTGCCCAACGACTTCGACATTTTGCGGCCATCTTCGGCCATGACGAAGCCGTGCGTCAGCACCGCGTCATAGGGGGCTCGCCCGCGCGTGCCGCAGGATTCAAGCAGCGAGGAATGAAACCAGCCGCGATGCTGGTCGGACCCTTCCAGGTACAACGATGCGGGCCATTGCAGATCGTCGCGATCTTCCAGAACGAAGCAGTGCGTGGAGCCTGAATCGAACCAAACATCGACAACATCCATTACTTTTTCGTAATTGGCGGGGTCGCGATCAGCGCCCAGGAATCGCTCCGGCGGGCTGTTATACCAGGAATCCGCGCCTTCGACCGTAAACGCCGCCACCGTGCGGTCGATCACGGCTTGGTCGCGCAACGGTTCTCCGGTTCGTTTGTCGACGAAGACCGGTATCGGCACGCCCCAGGCGCGTTGTCGGGAAACACACCAGTCGGGCCGGCTTTCAATCATGGAATGCAGCCGGGTCCGACCGCTTTCCGGCACGAAGCGGGTGTCGGCGATGGCGCGCAACGCGGTGTCCCGTAAATCGTTCTCCGCCATCGAAATGAACCATTGCGAGGTGTTGCGGAAAATTAACGGGGCCTTGGATCGCCACGAATGGGGATAGCTGTGCCGCAGGGACCCTTTCGCCAATAGCGCGCCGCATTCGTCAAGCAGGCGGATCGTATTGCCGTTCGCGTCGCCTTCCTTGCCGTCTTCGGTCAGAACCCGTTTGTCTTCGAATAAGGGAACGCCGGGGTAATAGCTTCCATCTTCGGCGACCGTGCGCGGCGCTTCCAACCCATGATTTGTTCCCAAAACAAAGTCGTCGGCGCCATGGCCGGGGGCGACATGCACGAATCCCGTGCCCGTGTCGTCAGTTACGAAATCCGCGTTCATCATGAGGACGTCAAAGTCGTAGCCCTGACCCCGCCATGGGTGGGCGCAGAGATCGCCGTTCATCGCGACGCCCGTGACGGTGTCGATGGTTGTGTGGCCTGTAATGCCCGCTTTTTCGGTGACCGCGTCGATCAACGCGGTGGCGACGGCCAGACGTTCACCGATGCGCGCGCGGCTGCCCTCGGCGATTTCGGTGACTTCGAACACCGTATATTCAAAATCGGCGTGACAGGCGACGCCGCGATTGCCGGGAATTGTCCAGGGCGTCGTCGTCCAGATGACGATGGCGGCACCTTCCAATGCGGGCGTGTTGGTTTTCACGACGGGAAAGCGCGCCCAGATCATCGGTGACTTGTGGTTCATGTACTCGACTTCGGCTTCCGCCAGGGCGGTTTTTTCGACCACCGACCACAACACCGGTTTGGAGCCCTTGTACAATCCGCCATTCATCAGGAACTTGCCGATTTCCCCGGCAATTTTCGCCTCCGCCTCGAACGCCATGGTCAGATAGGGATGATCCCAATCCCCCAGCACGCCCATGCGCTTGAATTCCTCGCGCTGGACATCGATCCAATGCGCGGCGAATTCGCGGCATTCGGCGCGGAACTCGTTGATCGGAACCTCGTCCTTGTCCTGTCCGGCGGCGCGGTATTTTTCCTCGATCTTCCATTCGATGGGCAGGCCGTGACAATCCCAGCCGGGAACATAGTTGGCGTCGCGGCCCTGCATCTGTTCGGACCGGTTGATGACGTCCTTGAGTATCTTGTTGAGCGCATGCCCGATATGCAGGTGGCCGTTGGCGTAAGGCGGACCGTCATGCAGGATGAACGGGTCGCGTCCCTTGGATTGGGCGCGTAGTTTGCCCCACAAATCCATGGAGGCCCAACGCGCCAGCAATTCCGGTTCACGCACCGGCAACCCGGCTTTCATGGGAAAGTCCGTGCGTGGCAGGAATACGGTGTCTTTATAATCCGCGCTCATTGCACGGTCTCCATCTTCGGTAAGAGCAAAATGTAAGCACGTTTAGATCGCGGGAAACTAGGCAGCCCCCCACACTTGGTCAAGACGCGTTTGGTCATAGCGAACTTAGGGCGCCCCCGCCGCGCGGACCCGAAGCATACGCCGCGCACTGGCGCTATCTTCGGCGATTTGGGCTTTCAGTTGGTCCAGGCCGTCGAATTTGCGTTCAGCGCGCAGGAATTCGATCAGGGCGATGCGCAGGTTTTTACCGTACAAATCGCCTTCGAAATCGAACAAATGGCTTTCCAGCAAGGTGCGCGCGCCATCCACGGTGGGTCGGTTGCCGAAATTGGCGACGCCGTCGAACCATTCATAGGCGCCGGCTTCGTTCTCCAGCCCGGCGCGGATCGCGTAAACGCCAAAGGCCGGGTGAAGGTAACCGTCCATATCCATATTCGCAGTGGGAAATCCTAATTGCCGCCCGCGCTCGTCGCCATGCTGCACGCGGCCTTCGATTTCAAAGGGGCGGCCCAGCATAGCGGCGGCGTGGCCGGGCTTGCCCGCGATCAACAACTCGCGAATATGCGTGGATGAATAAACTTCCGCATCCGCCGAAGCGATCGGTTCGACAACACTAAGCGTGTAATCGCCCGCCGCCGCCTGTTTTTTGAGAAAGTCGGCGTCGCCGTCGCGTTGATGGCCAAAGCGGAAATCATAGCCGACGACCAGGTCGCGGGCGCCCAACCCATCCACGATGACGTATTTTACGAAATCCGATGCTGACAGCCTGGACAAGGTTTCATCGAACGTCAGCACCATCAACACGTCCACGCCCAGCGCTTCGATGTGGTGCGCCTTGTTGCGAAACGACGTCAGGCGGAAGGCGGGGTCGTGAGGGCGAAAAAAGCTGCGCGGGTGCGGTTCGAAGGTAACGACGACCAGCGGCTCTGTCCGGTTTCGCGCCAATTCGGCGCCCTTGCCGATCACGGCCTGGTGCCCCCGGTGGACACCGTCGAAATTTCCCATCACGACAACGCCGCCGCGTATATCGTCCGGCGTGTTTTCGTAATGCCGCAAAATCTGCATCAGGTCCTCATGCGCGCTTTAAAATACCAAGGATCGAGCGTTAACAGGGGTGTCGTTCCGAAAAAGACTGGGCGCAAGACATATAACCAGAATCCATTTGGGACAACCCGCTAAAACGTGCGGGACTGTTCGCTTTCCCCATGAATGGCGCTATAATCGGGCTATGGCCACACTCTCCTTCATGACGTCGCCGCACGACCATCAAAGTTGCATTGACGCTGCAATCAAGGATGCGACGCGGCTGTGCGCGGATAAGGCGTTGCGCTTCACCCAAATCCGCCGTCGCGTGCTGGAGCTCGTGTGGGGCAGCCATACGCCCATCGGCGCCTATGACATTCTCGAAGGCTTGCGACCGGAATATCCCCGCGCCGCACCGCCGACGGTGTATCGCGCGCTCGATTTTCTGACCGGGCTGGGATTGATTCACCGGATTGAGTCGATGAATGCGTTCGTCGGCTGCAGTCATCCGGACCAACCGCATTCCGGACAATTCCTGATCTGCGGCGACTGCGGGACAACGGCGGAACTGGATGATCCGGGGATTGAAAAAGCCGTCCGCCTTGGCGCCGGGCGCCTGGGTTTCATCGCCAAACGGCAAACGGTTGAGGTCACCGGGCTTTGCCCCGACTGCCAATCAGCGCAACAGGCTTAATCATAGTGGCGGGAAGACCGTGAGCGAAATTCATGTGCCGGATCAAACCAACCGGCTGCCGATCTCCGTGCTGACCGGGTTTCTCGGTAGCGGCAAGACGACCTTGTTGAGCAAGCTATTGCGCGACCCGGACATGGCCAACACCGCCGTCGTCATCAACGAATTCGGCGATGTCGGCCTGGATCATATGCTGATCGAATCCTCGGACGAAAACACCGTGTTGATGGATAGCGGCTGTTTGTGCTGCACCATTCGCGGCGATCTGGTGGACACATTGCGGGATTTGTTTCGCAAGCGGGTCACGGGCGCCGTGCCGGAATTCGACCGGCTGGTGATCGAAACCACCGGGCTGGCCGATCCCGCGCCGATCCTGCATACCTTGATGAGCGATCCGCTCTTGTGCGCCCGATATCGGCTGGATGGGGTTCTGGTGACGGTGGACGGGGTGCATGGGCTGCGACAACTCGACGCGCAGTTTGAACCGTTGAAACAAGCCGCCGTCGCCGACCGAATTTTAATCACCAAGGCGGACATGGTCGATGACGCGGCGATTGACGCGTTGCGCGAACGTCTGCAAAAGGTCAACCCAGCCGCGCCCGTCCATGTGGTGTCGAATGGCGATATCGCGGCCCGTCATGTTTTAAATGTCGGGCTGTTCGACCCGGCGGCGAAAATCCCCGATGTCGAAAAATGGTTGCGCGAAGAAGCCTATGGGCATGACCACCATCATCATGACCACGACGTAAATCGGCACGACGCGCATATCCGTTCGTTCTGCCTAACCACGGACGCGGCGTATTCATGGGAGGCGTTCGCCAACTGGATGGACGCCTTGATATCGGTGCATGGCGAATCCCTGTTGCGCGTGAAGGGTGTGCTGCATGTCACGGATACGGACCAACCCGTTGTCGTTCACGGGGTTCAGCATGTGTTTCACCCGCCCGCGGTTCTGGAAGCGTGGCCGAACGAGGATCGCCGCAGCCGTATCGTCATGATCACCCGGGATCTGAACCGGGACCCGGTGGAAAAGATGTTCCACGCCTTTATCGACGCCGCTCCCTAATCCGAAATTAACGGCGATTCCGGTAGTCCGGCCTCCGTTCGCCGTTGGCGCAGTTCCGCCAGAATTGTCCGCTTTTGGGAGTCCGTGGCCCGCGGCCAGACTTGTATCTCATTGGGCGTTCGAAAGCAGCCATGGCAACGGTTGCTGCGCGCGTCGATCACGCAAACGCCAAGGCAGGGGGACTGTAGTTCGGTATGACGGGTCATGCTCGCTTCACGAATAAGGGGCCGCAATTTTAATTTGCGCCACAACGGCGATCCTATCATTATCCGATGATGACATTGGAAGAAACAGCGGACTGCCTCGCGGCGCTTGGAAACCCGACCCGGTTGGAAATCTTCCGGTTTCTGGTGAAGGCGGGCGAGGCTGGTTTGCCGGTCGGCGCGATTCAGGCGGAACTGGGCGTCCCCGCGTCCACGCTGTCGCACCACCTTCGCCATCTTGTCTCCGTTGGGCTGGTGTTTCAGGATCGAAAGGGCGTCAGCCTGATTTGCCGCACCAACTATCCCTCAATGCAGGGCGTGATCGATTTCCTGATGCTGGAATGTTGCAGCATGGACGCCGCCCGCGACAAAATCAGCGGTTAGATCGTGGTCCTAATCCCGGGGCGGATGCAACCGGTCGAGCCGGAGCCGATGGCGGCCGTCGCTTAACAGCCGCGCCCCGCCGATTACCGCGACAAGGGCGCCGACGCCAGCCCCCCCCGCAATCAAAAAACTGATCAAGAGCTGATATTTCACCGCTTCGGCGGGGTCGACGCCGGACAAGATTTGTCCTGTCATCATGCCGGGCAGCGCAATCAACCCGGTCGCGGTCATTGAATTGATGATTGGAATCATCGCCGTACGCAGCGAAAAACGCGACACGACGCGAAACGCTTCCGAACGGGTCGCGCCCAGCGCCAGTTGCGCTTCGATGGCGGCGCGTTCGCGGTGCGCGGTGGTGGTTATCGTGTGTAGCCCCAACCCGACGCCGGTCATGGTGTTGCCCAGGATCATGCCCAGGATCGGTATGGCGTAACGCGGATCGTACCACGGGTCGGGTCGGACTTGCGTCGTCAATGCAAAGACGCTCACCAGCAACGCCGCCGTGAACACGGTCGATGCGCCGAGCCCATAACCCCACCAGCCTTTGAAGCGTCGGTCCTGGCGGGCCATGATTTCGTACCCGGCGAATAGGACCATCGCCAACGCGACCAACGCGGTCCAGAACGGGGAGGCCAGGGCGAACAGCATTTTCAGCGCCAACCCGACCAACATCAATTGTACGGTCATGCGCGCGGCGGCGATCAGGAACCGTTTGGCGAGGCCCAGTTGCAGGACAATCGACAACCCGGCGTTCAACAGCACAAGCGATCCCGCCAGCACCAGATCGATATAATCGAGGGTGATGAAACTCACGGTGACGCCGCCGCTTCCTGATCGGCGCGCAACCGAAGCCGCTGGTTGGCGAACCGCGTGGCCTGGGCTTCGTCGTGGGTCGCCAGAACCAGGGTCATGCCGGTGTCGAGCCGTTGGCGGAGAACACTTTCCACGGCGTCGGTGGCCGCCGCGTCGAGCGGACCGGTGGGTTCGTCGAGCAACAGTACACGCGGGGCCAATTCCAACGCCCGCGCCAGCGCCAGCCGTTGGCGTTCACCTGTCGACAACCGCGACACCGGCGCGTCGGCGACGTCGATGGGCAACAGCAACGCGGCGGCGATGGGTTCGGCTCGGTCCCAGTTGGAAAAATGTTCGGCGGTGGTTTCGGCCCACCAGCCAGGTTCGGCGGGCACATAAATGATTTCGCGGCGCCATTGCGGCGCAGGCGTGTCGGTCCGGTCGCGCCCGTCCAGAATCACCGCGCCTTCGCTTGGGTCCAGATCAGCCAATGCGCGCAGGAACAGCGTCTTGCCGCTACCGGACGGGCCGGTGACGGCCAGACATTCACCGGCGCCGATTTGCACGGAAATTTTCTGCAGCCCTGGTCGAGTTAGATTTTTAACCTCCAGCGATCCCATCGTCGCACGCCCTTAATTCCAACATGGCGCCACAGTAGAACAAAAAGTCGCGACGATACATTCGACATCGCCAACCCAATATCCTAAACAACCAATTCACTAGGTTTTTAAAAGATTGGAAGCGCGTCATGGAAGCTGTCATTCAGGGATTCGTCGCGGGATTTCCCATCCTTATGCTGCATTCGTCGATCACCATCGCCTTGCTGGCGCTCGGCGTCGTAATCTACATGAAGGTTACGCCCTACGACGATATCGGTTTGATCCGCGATGGCAACGCCGCCGCCGCCGTGTCGATGGCGGGGGCGGTGCTTGGACTGGGGTTGCCGCTAGCGTTTTCCATGGCCGCCAGCGTCAGCGTTTGGGAGGTCCTCATTTGGGGTCCGGTGACGTTGATTTTACAATTGGTTGCGTACAGGCTGACCGACGCGATCCTGCGCGATTTACCGCGGCGCATTGTTGATGGCGAAATGGCGCCGGCGATTTTTCTGGTGTCGATCAAGCTTGCCGTCGCAGCGATCAACGCCGCTGCGGTCACGGGTTAACCGGGTCCATCCACGATGCGCCGTTTTGACTGGATGCTGATGGTGTTTGTATTCGCTGTGTCCATCGGGTTGCAGACCTTCGGCGACGATGCGCCGCAATCCGACGCCCCCAGGTCTGAAAACCCGCGTCGGCCAAGTCCCGAACGGTTTGCGCCGAAAAAAGAAGACGCGGGTGTCTGGGACCGCGAAACCCGCGCCTGGCTGAAGGCGTCGCCCACCCGCCTTGGCAACGAAGTTCGGGCATCGGCTGGATTGCCCCGTGAAGGCGTCGTCAAGGAAGATGACAAGCCCGGCGCCACCAGCGGGACGGCGTTTTCCGTGTCCGCCAAGGGGTACTGGTTGACCGCCCGGCATGTGGCGGAAGGCTGCGCGAAAACCGGTATCCAGACCCGCGAACGCGGCGTCCTCAAGGTTGACCGAACGATTCTTCACCCGCGCGCCGACGTGGCGATGTTGATTACCCAGCGAGGTCCGGATCCGCTACCGGTCGCGCCTGCGGGCAGCACGCGCGATGCGTACAATATTGGTTTTCCCGCCGGACAACCCGGCGCGGTGCATACGCGGTTCATGGGGGAAATGACGCTGCGTCATACGGGTCGACGCGTTGGCGGCGGTTACCGGGAAAGGGTGAACGCGTGGAGCGAACGCTCCCGCGTGCCGTCGCGGGCCGGGTCGCTTGGCGGGTTAAGCGGCGGCGTGGTGCTGGATGCGTCCGGTCAGGTCATCGGGGTCGTTCAGGCGGAATCACGGCGCCGGGGCCGGGTGATGACCGCCCGACCAAAAACCTTGCGGGAAATGTTTGAACTCGCCAGGTTCACGCCACCTTCGGCGTCTTCTGGCGGCGGGACAGTGAATTTGACGGGCGACTCGTATCCGGCGGCGGCGCGTGACCTTATCTTGTCGCGCCGGGTCGCCAAGGTATTTTGCCGCACGGATTAATCGGAACGGAATATTAATGACCAAGAACAAACTCGCTTTCTTCGTTGACCTCAAACCGGCGGTGGAGGATTTCAGCGCCGCCGTGGCGCATGGACTGTCGCAATCGCCCAAGGAATTGCCGTGCCGGTTTTTCTATGACGAAGCGGGTTCGACGTTGTTCGAAAAAATCTGCGAGACGGAAGAATATTATGTCACGCGCACCGAAAAAGCGTTGTTAAGCCAGATTGCGCCGAACATCGCCGCCATCGCCGGACCGGGCTGTTCCGTCGTTGAATTCGGCACAGGGTCGAGTGCGAAAATACGCATTTTGCTGAGCGCGCTGGACGCGCCGGCGGCCTACATCCCCATCGATATTTCGCGCGAGCATCTGATCGCGACCGCGAACGGCGTGGCCGTGGATTATCCCGACGTTGCGGTTGGCGCCGTTTGCGGCGATTTCGTCGGTATGTCGGCGCTGCCCAAGGAGGCGGCAATCGGGTCGGGCCCAAAATTAGGGTTTTTCCCCGGATCGACCATCGGCAATTTCGAACCGGACGCAGCGCGTGAATTTTTGGGCCGTGCGCGGGGCGTGCTGGCGCCCGGCGACGGTTTCGTTGTCGGCGTTGACTTGAAGAAAGATATCGAACGGCTCAACGCCGCCTATAACGACGCGACGGGATACACGGCGGCGTTTAATAAAAATGTGTTGGCCCGCATACGCGATGAATTAGGGGCCGCCATCGACATTGACCACTATGAACATGTTGCGTTTTACAGTGAAGAAAAAAGCCGGGTCGAAATGCATCTGCGCAGTTTGACAGCACAGGAAATCGCGCTCGGCGACCGCGTGTTTCACCTGGCCAAGGACGAGATGATCCACACGGAAAATTCGTGCAAGTACAGCGCCGACGACTTCAAGGCGCTGTCGGAAGCGGCCGGGTTCGAACACGTTGAAGTCTGGACGGATGTGCGGAATTATTTCTCCATCCATTATCTGCGCGCGCCCGGTTGAGCCTTATAGGCCGCGCGCGATTTCCTGAATGACGTCCCAGGCGCCCAGAACATGGTCGCGGGTCGTGTTGGTCTGTCCAACGCAAAACCGGATAACGTAGCGACCGTTCACCCGGTTCTGCGTCAGATAAAGGCGACCGTCGTCGTTGATCGCGTTCAACAAAGTCTCGTTCAGCGCATCGATTTCCGACTCGTTGTCCAGAGACATCGGACGATATCGAAAATTGAACAGGGCCAGATTTCTTTTGGAGGCGATTTCGAAATCCGGCGCCGCGTCCACCAGACCGGCCAGTTCCTCCGCCCAGGTAATGTGATCGGCGATCATACGCCGCAATCCGTCTACACCGTACGACCGCAACACAAACCAGAGCTTGAGCGCGCGAAACCGGCGGCCCAGGGGTACGCTCCAGTCTCGATAATCAATCACGTCGTCCGCCGTCTGGGTTTTGAGATATTCCGGCAGGATCGACAGCGTGCGCACCAACGCATCGGGGTCGCGAATGAAATGTGCGGAACAATCGAAATTCGTCAGCAGCCATTTGTGTGGGTTGAAGACGAAGCTGTCCACGGCTTCAATCCCGTCGATCATCCAACGATAATCGTCCAGGATCAGCGCGCTTCCCGCCCAGGCCGCATCGACATGAAGATAAAGGTCCTCGCGTTTGCAGATATCGCCGATGGCGCGCAGCGGGTCGATGGCGCCCACCCCCGTCGTTCCAAGCGTGGCCACGACCATCGCCGGCGTAACGCCTTCGGCGCGGTCCACCGCGATCGCCTGCGCCAATTCGTCGGGGCGCATCGCGAAATTGGAATCGACGGAAATTTTGCGCACAAATTGGCGTCCAATCCCGGCGACCTTGGCGTCTTTTTCCACCGATGAATGGGTTTCCGTTGAGGCGTAAATCGACAGCGGCGCCGCTTCGGACAACCCGTTTTCATTGGCTCGCCATTCCGTGGCGCGTTCACGCGCCGTCAGGATGGCGCAGAGCGAGGCGCTGGACGCGGAATCCTGAATGACGCCGGTAAAACCGTCGTCCAGCCCGATCATCTGACGGAGCCAATCGAGGATTCGGGTTTCCATCTCCGTGGCCGCCGGGGAGGTTTGCCACAGCAAACAATTCGCCGCCAGCGTTGCGGTCAGCATTTCGGCCAGAACCGAAGGCGGGCTGGAATTGGCGGGAAAATAGGCGAAAAAGCTGGGATGCTGCCAATGGGTTATCCCCGGCATGACAATATCCTTGAAATCCTGAAAGATCGCGTCCATCGGCTCCGGAGCGTCTGGCGCCGCCATGGGCAGTTGCGCGGCGATGTCGCCGGGACGTACCTGCGCGCGCACCGGGTAGGACTCGACATCGCCCATGTAATCGGCCATCCAGTCGACGATTTCATGCGCATGGCGGCGAAAGGTTTCGTTATCCATCGGTTACGCTGGCCTTACGCAACGCGGCGATTTCAGCGGAATCGTAACCCAGTTCGATCATGATCTCTTCGGTGTGTTGGCCAAGCAACGGCGCCATGCGGCGCATTTTTGGCGGCGTCTTGTCGAACCGGGCGGCGGCGCGGGCCTGACGCAAGGGGCCGGCTTGCGGATGTTCCAGTTCCAACAGAATTTCGCTCGCCTTGATTTGCGGGTGATCGGGAATTTCCTTGCGCGTCAGGACCGGGGCACAGGGCACACCCGCGGCCTCCAACCGCGCCATCCATTCGTCCGTCGTCGCGGTCTCCAACACGCTTTGGATAAGTTCAAGGCGGTCGTCGATGTTCAGGTCGCGCAGCGCCGGGGTCATGAAGCGCTCGTCTTCCTGCCATTCGGGGTGTCCCGCGGCCACGGTGAACGCAGACCATTGCGCGTTCGTCATCGTCGATACGCTCATATGGCCGTCTTCGGTGTGATAGATCAGATCGATGAAGCTCGCCGCGCGTTGTTGGCTGACCGTTTCCCCAATAAAGGTCTGTCCGCCCATATCCGATGACCACAAAAATGCGACGACCGAATCCAGCATCGACAGGCGCACATGTTGTGCGACGCCGGTACGTTCGCGCGCCAGCAAAGCGGCGGTGATCGCCTGGGCTGCGGTTAATGCGGTGACCTTGTCCGGCACGATGGTGCGGATCAACCGGGGTCGGTTTTGGTCCGACCCGCCCTGCACGGACGCCAACCCCGATAGCGCCTGGATGAGTGGGTCGTAGGTCGGTTTCGTTTTGAAGGGTCCCTTTTCGCCGAACCCGCTGATCGAGACATAGATTATGTCGGGGGCGACTTCGCGGATGGCGTCCTCGCCAATGCCGATCCGCTCCGCCACGCCAGGCCGGAAATTCTGCGTCAGGACATCCGCCGTCTTGATCAGGCGGTTAAAAATTTCCCGTCCCCGGTCGTCCTTTAAATTGATCGCAATGGAGCGTTTGTTGCGGTTGTTGTTGAGAAACGACGCGGACAGGTCGGCCTTGCGGTTGCCCGCCTGACGCGTGTAGTCGCCGACCCCCGGCGTTTCGACCTTGATGACGTCGGCGCCTTGGTCGGCCAACATCATCGTCGCGAAGGGGCCCGAAATGACCCCGGTTAAATCCACTATTCGATACCCGTCGAGCGGTCCCGTCATTCTTCTCTGCCTCTTAATTTTCCGTGTTCAGCGCCGCAACATGCTGCGCGCCATTTTAATTGTCCCGTCCGCCGTTTCCCTTGGGGGGACGCTAACGCCGCGTTGACAAGCCGGTCGCGCCGCCATGCGGTCGTTCCACGCCATTAAATTATCCAGATCTGAAACGTCGATCCGCGCCCATTTATAGGACCGCACCCACGCCCAATTGGCGATATCGGCGATGGAGTAGTCGCCGCACAGATAATCGCGTCCAGCGAGCCGACCGTCGAGGACCTCGAAAAGTCGCCGCGTTTCGTTTTGATAACGTGCGATGACGGCTGGCAGTTCGACATCGAAGTAGCGCACGAATACGTTCGCCTGACCCTGCATGGGGCCAACGCCACCCATTTGAAACATCAGCCACTGCATGACCTCGGACCGGCCTTTAACGTCGGCTGGGATCAATCGGCCTGTTTTTTCCGCCAAATAGATCAGAATGGCGCCCGATTCGAAGACGGCGAAATCGCCTTCATCGCGGTCAACGCTTGTTGGAATGCGTCCATTTGGGTTGATCCTCAAATATTCCGGCTTTTTTTGATCGCCGTCGCCAAGGCGCAACGCGTGGACGGCATAAGGCAACGCCAGTTCCTCCAGCGCGATGGACGCCTTGAATCCGTTGGGTGTCGGGGCGGTATATAGGTCGATCAAGGGCGCATCCGCAGGGTGGTTATTCTGATCCCGGAAATGTAAGGCGCGGCCCGCGTGAAGTCGATGACGCTTTTTGATCCCCGAACCTGCGGCGTTGTTTCACAGGCGGCTAATTTACGGTTGCCGGGATTTACGTGGGGTGCCATGTTTTCTAGTGGAGTAACCGAAACGGATGGCTCCCATCCGTTTTGATCAGTTGTCCCACCAGATAAATATTTTGGTGGGCTGATTCACGAAATGCTTGGGAACCAAGCGTTTCGATCAGACCACTATGAAACGATGAAGCAGGCAATCATGACCGACGAAATTGAATATCAGGAATACGAGCCCGGGACACAACCGCCGTATTTAACGCCGCGTTATAAAAGCACTGTAATCCGGTCACCGAAAAAACCGCAATACAAATTGCCGCGCACCTTGACCGAAACAACGGGGCCGCTGTTTTCGCAGGACGACGTTACGGCGGCGGAATGCGATCTGGTCACGGGCGCCAACGGCGCCCCCGCGATTGGTCAATTGATGATCATGGATGGCGTCGTTACCGACGAGGACGGTCGCCCGGCGGCCAACACCCTTATCGAGATTTGGCAGGCTAACAGTGCTGGTAAATACGCACATGTCATGGACACACGGGATGCGCCCGGGGATCCGAATTTTATCGGCGCGGGGCGTGCGGTGACCGATGAGGATGGGCATTACCGGTTCACGACCATTAAGCCCGGCGCCTATCCGGTGCCCAACTCCGGTAATTACTGGCGCCCGCCGCATATACATATTTCTCTGTATGGCCACAGTTTTATGAGCCGCATGATCACCCAAAGCTATTTTCCCGGCGACCCGTTGAACGACGAGGATCATATCCTGCAGGGGATTCCCGACGCTGCCGCCCGGGATCGCCTGGTCATGAAACTGGACCCGTCCGTTGGCGTAGACGAACATGCGCTTGGGTTTCGGCACAATCTGGTGCTTCGCGGTCGCCGCGCGACGCCGATGGTGGGATGATGGCCGAATTGAAACAAACCCCTACCGCCCAAATTCCCACAGCAGGGCAAACAGTCGGGCCGTTTTATAACTATGCGCTTCTGCGCGACGGCGAAAACGATTTGACCGGGCAGGGAAAAGCAGCTGGCGAGACGATTGTCGTCGAAGGTCAGGTGATCGACGGGACAGGCGAACCGCTTCGCGACGTGTTGCTGGAAATCTGGCAAGCCAACGCGCAGGGTCGTTACAACCACCCCGCCGACGATAGCGACCGGGAACTGGATGAAAACTTCCGGGGGTTTGGCCGCGCCTTGACCGATGGCGAGGGGAGATACCGGTTCGTGACGATCAAGCCGGGCGCGGCGCCGGCGGATGGTAACCAATGGCAGGCGCCGCATATCGCGTTTTCCATCTTCGCCGCAGGCCTTACCCGCCGGTTGGTGACGCGTCTTTATTTTCCGGGCGAAGACGCCAACGATACCGACCCCGCATTATCGGGAATTCCCGAAGGCGACAGAGCTAGATTGATCGGTCGGTCCGTTGACGGCGGCGCTGCTGATCGCAGCGCCAAGAAGACCGTTCGCTTCGATATCGTACTGCAAGGGGACGGCGAAACGCCATTTTTTGAAGATTAGCCCACGCATCGTTCCGCGACGTTTAAACCAAATCGATATATTCCGTTGTTCCCGAACCGGCGGCGTCGGCTCTTTGGGCTAAAATACGCTGGAATAACGCTAATACCTTTGCCTGAAAATTCTGCGCCTTGAAGGGCTTGGTGATGTAAGCCGTTACATCGGCGTCCACCGCGTCCATGATCGCGTCGTTTGCGGCGCGCACGGTCAGCATCAAAAACGGTATCGTTGCGTCCAGGGCGCGAATTTCCTTCAGCAGCTCAATACCCGTCATCTTGGGCATGACCCAGTCAGACACGATTATGTCGTAGTCTTTCGGGTTTTTGCAAAAGTCGTTCAGAGCGATTTCCCCGTTGGATGCGGTTTGAACCAGAGACACGCCCATGTCCGCCAGCATCGCCACAATTAAGTCGGCCATCGGCGCCGTATCTTCGACAAGCAGAACACGCATGTCCGCAAGGTTTTGTGCTAAATTTACATCCGTGGGCGCTGTTTGCTGGTGCATGACGATTGCCTTCCAATTCAGTGCGTGCCGGTCTTGATAAAAGATAAGCAGTTACACCAAAAGGTAAACGGAAAATTAGTCAAAAAGCGCCAGAAAACAAAATAAGTTGTGGATTTTTGCGATACTGCCAAAATTACGACTTAAGGCTGCGTAAATGCCGGTAAAGGGTATATTAAAATATACTCCCAGCGTCCCGAATATTACGTTTAACGCTCATTTTTTTTCTATTAATTGCGCGACGAGGGTTTCGAGTTTCTGCCGTAGTCCTTCGGGAGAAAACGGCTTTACGATATAGGCCGTGACGTCGGCTTCTTTCGCTGACACGATCGAATCCATTTTCAAACGCGCGGTTAACATTAAAAAGGGAAGCGAAGAATCCAGTGCGCGAACTTCCTTTAGAAATTCGATGCCGCTCATGACCGGCATTTCCCAGTCCGATATGATCAAGTCATAGTCGCTCTGGTTCTGTTGAATTTCGTTCAGCGCAAGCTTGCCGTTTTCCGCATGGGTGATTCGCTCGACGCCAATGGCGCGCAAGGTCACATCGACAATTTGAGCTACATCGACATCGTCTTCCACAACCAAAACCCCAATATTGGCTTTTCCCAATGATTCCGAATCGACAGTCGGCAAGTTTTCTTCCGCCATTTTTTCTAAGCCCTTATCTAACAGAACGGTTACTCAAATATTTCAATGTATAAAACCTAACGTAGTGTTGGTATAGGCTTGAAGTGTTTAAATTTTGTAAAGCCAAAGGGAATAAACGCTGCGACGGAGTCCCCGACGTTAAAGGCTTTCGCCGTCGTTTGCTCCCCCCCTTTGCCTCGTCCGGTTGTTTTGGATACAGTTTGGCGTCTTCTCGGACACACGCTGCGGTGCGCGGGGAAAATTAGGCGCGAGCATCACGAAAATACAACACCAAACGAGGTCACGGAACCATGCCAAGTCAAAAACCGAGCCTAAGCCTTGTCGCCCTTCCCGGCCGTCGGCGCGCGGCGCTCGACCTTGCCCAGGAAATTGAACGCCGGGGATATCCCGGCATCTATTGTCCCAGCGTGACCAACAACATGGCGTTCTGTCAGGCGATGGCCCAGGTGACGGAGCGCGTGATGATTGGCACGTCGATTACACCAATCTATACCCGTCTGCCGCTGGATTACGCGCAGAGCGCCGCCTTCATTCATGAAATTTCCGGTGGACGGTTTCGTTTCGGCGTTGGCGTCAGCCACGCCCCGGCGCATGAACGCATGGGCGTCACCGTCGGTAAACCGCTTGGCGACATGCGAAGTTTCGTTCAAGCCTATCATGATGCGCCGCGCACTGGCGACAAACCGCCCCTGATTCTGGCGACTCTACGTAAAAAAATGATCGCCCTGTCGGCGGAAATCGGCGACGGCATGGTGTTCGCGAACGGCGCGCGGTCGCATATGGCTGACTCTCTTGCGGTGCTTCCCGCCGCCACGCGCAACGACCCGGATTTCTTTATCGGCAACATGATCCCGACATGCGTTTCCGACGATATCGAAGCGGCGAAGGCGGTGAACCGCCGGACCTTGCACAGTTACGTGCAGCTGCCGAATTACCGGAACTATTGGAAGGAAGCCGGGTTCGTGGAGGAAATGACGGCGGTGGAAAAGGCTATCGCGGCGGGCGATCTGGACGCGCTGTCCGGTTGCATGAGCGACGATTGGCTGGCCAACACGACGATGGCCGGACCCGCGTCCCACGTCCGCGACGAAGTGGAAAAATGGCGCGAGGCCGGCATCCGCGAACCGATCATCGTGCCGTCTTCGGCGGAAGGTAATCAGTTTAAGGCGTTCGAGGAAATCTTCGCCGTCTTCGACGATTGAAACTTAATTTTAGAGGTAAGCACGCCATGGGTAGTTTGCTGCAGGGCCATATTGCGCTGGTGACCGGCGCCGGGTCGGGTATTGGACAAGGGGTCGCGGTTGGATATGCGGCGGAAGGCGCGCGGGTCATATGCGTCGATATCAATGAGGCGGGAGCGGCGGAAACCACAGCGATGATCGCCAAAGCGGGCGGTGATGCGTCGTCTTATGAGCTGGACGTCACCGATGCGGCGGCGTGCGGGGCGCTCGCTGAAACGGTCGAACGCGACATCGGACAAGTGTCGGTTCTGGTCAATAACGCGGGCGTCGTTCGCCGCGCGCCGATTACGTCCAAGACCGCCGTGCAGGACTGGGCGGATGTATTGGCGGTGAATATTCACGGCGTCTTCAACGTGACGCATGCGTTTCTGGGCGCCTTGAAGGCGCGAAAGGGGCGCATCATCAACCTCGGTTCGATTCAGTCCTTCGTGCATACCCCCAACAGCGTCGCCTACACTACGTCGAAAGGCGCGGTGCGGAACTTTACGACCGGGTTGGCGGCGGAACTGGGCCCGGACGGCGTTCGGGTGAACGCCATTGGGCCAGGGCTGATCCAGACGCCGTTGAACAAGGCCACGATCCACGAAGGCGCTGAAATTTACGATAATTTTATGCGGCACACGCCCATGAAGCGCCCGGGCACGCCTGCGGACATCGTTGGGCCGGCGGTTTTTCTGGCGTCCGATTTGTCGCAATATGTTACGGGAGTCACGTTACCCGTGGATGGCGGGTATCTGACGGTTTAGGCCATCGACCTTTTTAATCTCCGACCACCACGAATTGAGAGCCGAACCAGCGTGAGCGTCGATTGGGGCCCGGCATGGTGCAGTTTATCCGCACCCGGCCTGGCTTAAGGGCATTCGTGAATCGGATTTCGACGCGATGCGTGCCCAGCTTCGTGAACGGAAGGGGGCCGAAGGGCGAATGATAACACGTCAGATTGTCAATATTGGTCAGGGTCGAATCGACTGTGAAACCGAAGGCGGGCGGGTTGGTTCCAAACTTTTTGCCGATCAAAGGGTTGGGCGGCGTGATATCGTGGACCGGTAGGGGCAAGGTGGCGATGATTCGGGCGAATCGGGATTTGTCGCCATATTGTTCGTTCAGTGCGAACCGAGGCAGATAATACCGGTCGCTCGTCCGGCTGACCGCGCCGGAGTGTTGGCCGAATGCTATGTCAAAGCCGGCCTCGATTATGGCGTTTTTAACGGCGCTGCTGGTTTCCCCATAAGGGTAAGCGAAAATCCGGGGGCCATCCTTAAAGCTTCCATCGCCACTCGATCCTTCGCCGTCGCCAAGTTCAGCGGCGAAACGCCGTTTCGCCCGATTGATTTCCAGGACGTTTTTCGCCAAATCGGCATGCGCCATGTGGGCGTGCGCGTTGCCGTGATTACCAATATAAACCCCACTGTCCCGCAATTCCCTGACTTGATCCCAATTCATATAACGTCCGCCGTTGCGCCCAACCGAGCCGGCGCCAACGAACACGGTGAAAGGCAGTTTGGCTTCTTTGAGGCGTGGCCAGGCTTCGGTGTAGACGGATAGAAACGCATCGTCGATGGTGATGACGACCGCGTTGTCCGGTAGATTCCGGCCCGTCTTCAACGCCGCCGCCAGTTCGGTTATGGGAATGACCTTATAGGGGCCGCGTTTAAGGATTTCGATGTGGGCTTCGAATTGAGCGATTGTAATATTCGTGGACGGATAGCTTGATTCGCCGAACCTGTGATACATGATCACCACGGCGCTTTCGGCTGTGTGGGCGATGCTGATTAAGGACGACGTTAACGTTATGGCGAAAATCAGCCAAACTTGAACGCTGCGTCGCGTGAACAAGTGTATCCGGCGCCAAGGGAACATCGACGATAAGCTTGCAAAAAGAGACAGTAAACGAATATCCATGGTGGGGACATAAGTAAGGAGTTTTCGAGTAATGTCAAAAAAGCCCGTCTTGAACGACCCTGGCCGAGATTTGCTGTTTCGTGACGCCCGCAGCCATAATGGTTGGCGCGACGAACCCGTTTTGGAAGAAACGCTGAGGGCCGCATTTGATCTCGCGAAAATGGGACCGACCAGCGCCAACTGTTCACCGATGCGGGTCATTTTCGTGCGCGACGAAGCCGCGAAGGAAAAATTGCGACCGTGTTTGTCGAACGGAAATCTGGCGAAGACGCTGGCGTCGCCGGTGACGGCGATTTTGGGAATCGATTTCGAGTTTTACGAACACCTGCCGCGCCTGTTTCCACATGATGACGCAAAAGCGTGGTTCGTCGGCAATCAGGCGGTCATCGACGCCACAGCGATGCGCAATGGATCGTTGCAAGGCGCCTATTTTCTGTTGGCGTGCCGGGCGGTGGGATTGGATTGTGGTCCGATGTCCGGATACGACGGTGATATGGTCGATGAATTGTTTTTCAAGGGCACGCGCGTTCGCTCGAATTTTTTATGTAACCTGGGCTACGGCGATCCTGACGCGTTGTTCCAGCGTAGCCCTCGTTTCGACTTCGATGATGTGTGTACGTTTGTTTGACGATAGGTCCGGACGTGTCGCCGCCGCTGGTAGACGATGAAGATTTTAGCGCTGGATTCCGCGACCGCCGCCTGTTCGACGGCGGTGTGGATTGATGAAGCGGTCACCGCGCGCCGTTATGAATCCATGTCGCGCGGGCATGCGGCGCGCCTGATGCCGATGGTGCGCGACGTGATGGCGGAATCCGGCCTTGCCTTTGGTGAGATTGATTACATCGCCACGACGACCGGACCGGGCGGGTTCACCGGACTTCGCATCGGCTTGGCCGCCGCGCGGGCGATTGCCCTGGCCGCGAAAATTCCCATTGTCGGCTATACGACCTTCGAGGTTGTGGCCCGATCCCCACGAAGCTGGCCCGCCCCACGACCGTTGTTGGTCGTGATGGACGCCAAACGGGCCGATTTTTATTTTCAGCTCTTCCGGTCCGATGGCGCGGCCCTGACCGCACCCGCCACCGCGCCGCCCGCTGGAATTGCGGCCGCGCTTCGGTTGGCGATGGTGTCGGGCGATCCCGTGGCAATTTGCGGCGATGGCGCCGACGCCGTTATTGAAGAACTGGACGCCTATGAAATGCCGTTGCGCCGCATTGATGGACCTGACGCGCCCGACGCCGCGGTGTTGGCGCGCATCGCCCAGGCCGACATTGGCGTCGATGAGGCGATGTTTGACACAGAGATGCGTCCACCAGAGCCATTGTATCTGCGGCCGCCGGACGCCGCCTTGCCGCGCTGATGAGCGATATCGATATCCGGTTGACGACCCCTGCCGATATGGATGCGATGGCCGCTTTGTACGCCGAGGCGTTCGACCCCATTCAACCGCGTATGTCGGTAGAGCAATACTTGACGCCGCCGGGCGCGTTCGCGCTGGTTGCTCATCTCAATTCCACCCACGCGAATCATGAAAACACAGGGACCGCAGCGTCCGTGGCGGCGGGGTTTCTCATTGGCCGGGTTGCGTCGGATGAAACGGAAATTTTCAGCGTCGGCGTGGCGAACGAATTTCGCCGCCGTGGCGTTGGCCGCGCCTTGGTCGAAACGCTGTGCGCCCTGGCGGCGGCGAAAGGCGCCAAAAGCGTATTTTTGGAAGTCGCTGCGGATAATCCAGGCGCAGAAGCGCTTTATCGAGGCTTAGGCTTTCAAGTTGTCGGGCGGCGAAAGGACTACTATCGGGACCCTGGCGGGGCTCGCGTCGATGCAATTGTCATGCAATATGGTCTGATTAATAAGGGTTTAGGTTAAATTATGACAAGTATTTAAATAAATAGTGAAGTAGAACCCTGTATTTAAGACTTGAATAATTAATTTATATAGTGTTTTGTCGTTATTAGTAGGAATTGTTCCGAAAATTAAGAAATCAGAGGGATTCTACAGCTCTTTACATGGTGATGTAATAGCGGTCCAGGATCGTGAATGTATGAATGCGATATTCGAAACAGCAGAAAGCGACCCGAAGGCGAATGAGATTTTGCGTCTCGCCTCCGAAATTGTCGCCGCGCACGTCGCGAATAACACGGTCGATATGACGGAATTGCCCGGCTTGATCGAGCAGGTCTATAAATCCTTGGCCAATATGGACAAGGACGGCGAAAGCATGACCGAACGGCCGACGCCCGCCGTTACGGTGCGCAAATCGATTACGCCGGATTACATCGTCTGCCTGGAGGACGGTAAGAAGCTGAAGATGCTGAAGCGTCACCTAAAAACCGCGTACAACATGACGCCGGATGAATATCGCGAACGCTGGGGGCTGGCGAGCGATTATCCGATGGTTGCGCCGAATTACGCGCGACAGCGCAGTAAACTTGCGAAAGCGATTGGTCTGGGTACGCGCCCACGCCGCAATCGCAAAGGCTAACGCCGCAGCGACGGACACTCGAGAAACATCGCAATATTCATGAATTCCGGGCGCTATGAGCGTAGCCGCGTCGCGGCGTATCGGTTATAATGATTATCATTCGAATGTCGCAGGGCGAAGGGACGACCGTGCAGGACAGCATTGAACAATTATGCGTGGCGAAAGGTTTGAAAATGACCGGGCAGCGCCGCGTCATCGCCCGCGTTTTGAGCGACGCCGAAGATCACCCCGATGTCGAGATGGTGCACCGTCGCGCGATCGCGATCGATCCGAGAATCAGCATCGCGACAGTTTATCGAACCGTGCGTCTGTTCGAGGAAGAACAAATTCTTGAACGCCACGAATTCGGCGACGGTCGGGCGCGTTATGAAGAAGCGTCCGAGGACCACCACGATCACCTGATCGACATCGAAAGCGGACAGGTGATCGAGTTCCAAAGCGAGGAAATCGAAAAAATCCAGCAGGCTATCGCAGAAGAACTGGGCTACCGGCTGGTCGATCACCGGCTGGAGCTTTTTGCGGTGCCTCTTAAGAGAAAATGACCGGGGTTCCGGAAACTTAAATGGCGACGAACAATAATGGACTATTGAACGGCGATCCCAACCTCTTCATTCGCTTGGCGCGGATGCTTGTCAGGGGCGGGCGGCCAATGGTAGTATGGCGTATTGAAACTATTATTGGACTTGGTCTCAGAACCTTGATCGATATGTTCGGCGTCTGTCGCGCGCCCTGTCCGGTGGGACGGTAGCGTTGGCGAAAAAACTCTTCATTAAGACATACGGCTGTCAGATGAACGTCTACGACTCGTCTCGTATGGCGGATGTCCTGGCGCCGCATGGCTATGGCATGGTCGAATCGCCTGATGGCGCGGACATGGTCATTCTCAACACCTGTCACATCCGCGAAAAGGCCGCCGAAAAAGTATATTCGGAACTCGGTCGTTTGCGGCTTCGTAAACAGGCCAGGGAAGCCATCGGCGAGAAGATGATTATTGCTGTCGCGGGCTGCGTCGCGCAGGCGGAGGGTGAGGAAATCATCCGGCGCGCCGATTGCGTGGACATGGTGTTCGGTCCACAAACCTATCACCGTCTGCCGGAAATGATCGAGCGGGCGAACCGCGCGGTGGGCGCGAAAGTTGTCGACACCGATTTTCCCGCCGAGGATAAATTCGACTTCCTGCCGGACCACGCTGTGAACCCCGGCGTTACGGCGTTTTTGTCGGTGCAGGAAGGCTGCGATAAATTTTGTTCGTTTTGCGTCGTTCCCTATACGCGCGGCGCGGAACAGTCGCGGCCCGTCGCGGCGATTGAAGCGGAAGCGATGCGCTTGGTCGAAGCGGGCGCCCGAGAAATAACGCTGCTTGGGCAGAACGTGAACGCCTATCATGGCGTGGGTCCAGGTGGCGATGAATGGGGGCTTGGTCGGCTGATTGAACGTTTGGCGGCGCGCGGCGTACAACGCATTCGCTACACCACCAGCCATCCCCGCGACATGGACGACGCGCTGATCGCGGCCCATCGCGATGTGCCGCAATTGATGCCGTATCTGCACCTTCCGGTGCAGTCGGGGTCGGACCGGATTCTGACAATGATGAACCGCAAGCATGATTCGGACGACTACCGGCGGATTGTCGAACGGATTCGCGATGCGCGGCCGGACATTGCATTGTCGTCCGACTTCATTGTCGGGTTTCCAGGCGAAACCGACCGTGATTTCGCCGATACACTGCGGTTGATCTCCGACATCGGGTTTGCCCAGGCCTATTCGTTCAAATACAGCCCGCGCCCGGGAACACCGGCGGCGGCGGAAGACGGCCACGTTCCCGAAACCGTAAAGGAAGATCGCTTGGCGACTTTGCAGCAATTGTTGCGGGCGCAGCAATCATCCTTCAACGAAGCGTTCCGGGGCGCGCGAATGTCGGTGCTGTTTGACCGGCCAGGCCGCCGTCCCGGTCAGTTGGCCGGACGCACCGGGTATTTGCAGGCGGTTCATGCGGCGGCCCCGACGCGGTTAATCGGCGCCGTCGTTGATTGCGACATTGTCGATATTCGCCCGACCAGCATGGAAGGCGTGGTCGATACAGACTGGCAGGATCAAGACGGACCGGACCAGGATAACCTTGAAACCCGAACGCATACTGAAAGGGCGATTGCTTGAACGCATTGTCGAGCGCCAGCGTGGACCCCGCTATCCACCTTCAATTCGACGACAACAGATTGCTGTCCCAGCTTTTTGGCGAGCATGACAAGCATCTTGCCCGGATCGAAAAACAATTGGGCGTCACCGTCATCGGGCGCGGCAACCGCTTGACGATCGCTGGCCCCGAAGACGCTTCGGGCACGGCGCGGGTTGTGCTGGAATCGTTATATCAACGTCTGCGAAACGGGCAGGGCGTGGGTGAGGCGGAGGTTGATGCGGCGATTCGCATGGCCAATTCCACCGACAGCGCGACGCCGGGTGTGAGCATTCAATTGCGCCGTAAAAGCGTTCACCCCCGATCCGCCGCGCAAGGCCATTATATCGACGCCTTGAATCAACATGATCTTATTTTCGCGTTGGGCCCGGCGGGCACGGGCAAGACCTATCTGGCAGTCTGCGCGGCGGTCTCGATGTTCAGTCAGGGGTTGGTCGACAGGATCGTCTTGTCGCGCCCGGCGGTGGAAGCCGGGGAGCGGCTTGGGTTTCTGCCCGGCGACCTGCGTGAAAAAGTTGACCCTTATCTCCGTCCGCTATACGACGCCCTGAACGACGCCATGTCAGCGGAACAGGTCGCAAAACGTCTGGAAAGCGGCGAAATCGAAATCGCGCCGCTGGCGTTTATGCGGGGGCGGACCCTGGCGAACGCCTATGTCATTCTCGACGAGGCCCAAAATACGACCCCGATGCAGATGAAAATGTTTCTCACCCGGTTGGGCGAAAACAGCCGAATGGTCGTGACCGGAGATTTAAGCCAGATCGACTTGCCGGGCGGGGTGGGGTCTGGCTTGCGCGACGCGGTGAATACATTGAAGGACGTGGACGGCGCCGCGTTCGTCCACTTTTCTGACAAGGATGTCGTTCGTCCGCCGTTGGTGGCGCGGATCATCCGCGCCTATGACGCGGCCGACGGGCGGAAAAAGAAGCCGGGCGGTTCCGAATGACCCTGAACATCGACATTTCCAATCCTTCCGGCGACTGGTCGATGGTGGAGGATGCGGGTATCCGATCCGCCGCCTGCGCGGCGTGGAGTGCGGCAAGCGACGATGACGAAGAGGGCGAGGTTAGCATTGTCCTGGCCGATGATGCGTTTATCCAGGATTTGAACGCCCGGTTTCGCGCGAAAAATGCGCCGACCAATGTGTTGTCGTTCCCGTTGTTGGATTTCGAAAACGGCTTCTCCGGTCGAAACCCCGGCGAGGCGCGGCATTTGGGGGACATTGTTCTGGCGCTAACGACGATAGCGCGCGAAGCCGAGGCGCAGGACAAGACGTTGTCCGATCATGTCCGGCATTTGGTTGTTCATGGGTTTCTCCACCTCCTGGGCTGGGATCACGAGGCGGAACCGGCGGCCATTGAAATGGAAGCGTTGGAAGTTGAAATTCTGGCCGGACTTGATATCGCCAACCCTTACGAGGCGGCGGCCAAACCCTATGAGGCGGTGGTATGAGCAGTAACGCGGGCGACGCGCCGTTAACCACGCCGCCAATGCCGGCGGCGAAACCAGACGACAAGCCGAAGCACGGCGGCGTGACCGGATGGCTTCGCGGCGTGTTTGGCGCGCGGAACGGGGATGCGTCGCTTCGCGACACCTTCGAGGAACTCATCGAGGAGCACGAGGACGAGCGGGATTCGATCGACCCTGGCGAACGGACGTTGATCGAGAATATTCTGAAATTGAACGGCTTGTCCGCAGAAGACATCATGGTGCCGCGCGCCGATATCGTCGCCATCGAAATCAATGCGTCGCTTGAAGAATTGCTTGAACTCGTCAACACGGTCGCGCATTCGCGATTGCCGGTGTATCACCACACCCGCGATGATGTGATCGGTATGGTCCACATCAAGGACGTGCTGATGAAAATCGGCGCCAAGGACAAGTTCAGTCTTCGAAAAATACTTCGCAAGGCCATGTTCGTGGCGCCGACGATGCCGGTTATGGACCTGTTGCTGCAAATGCAGTTGTCGCGGTTGCACATGGCCTTGGTTGTTGATGAATATGGCGGCGTCGATGGTCTCGTCACGATCGAGGATCTTATTGAGCAAATCGTGGGTGAGATCGAGGATGAGCATGACGTTGCGGACGGCCCAAGGCTGGAACCCGACAGCGATGGAACCTTGATCGCCAACGCCCGCGTCTCCATCGAAGAATTCGAAGCGTTCGTGGGCCCGGTGATGACAGCCGAGGAGCGCGAGGAAGACATCGACACGCTTGCGGGTTTGGTGTTCACCATCGCCGGACGGGTCCCGAACCGGGGCGAATTGATCGTGCACGAATCGACCGGCATGGAATTCGAGGTGCTTGACGCCGACCCGCGGCGCATCAAGCGAATTCGCGTGCGAAATCTGCCGTCGCCCCACGCCGCCCAGTGATGCCTGAGGCGCCGGGCGGCTTATGGTCGCGGCTTGACCGGTTGGCAGAATGGTTCGCGACGCGCCAAGGCTGGCGGCTGTACGGTTTGGTTTTCGGCATTGGCGTGGCGGCCACGCTGGCGTTGCCGCCGGTCTATGCATTTCCGGTACTATACGCTGTCTTTCCCGCCCTGTTGTGGACGCTGGAAGATTCCGGCGCTGGCGCCGGTGCGCGACCCTGGCGGCGGTCCTTTCTGACGGGTTGGTGGTTCGGGTTCGGGTATTTCACCGCCAGTTTGTACTGGATTGGCGGCGCGCTGCTGGTTTTCGCGGCGAAACATGCATGGCTACTGCCTTTCGCCGTGATTGGCATTCCGGCTGTGCTAGCGTTGTATGCAGGGTTGGCGTTTCTGATCGCGGGCGCGGGTCGCAGCACGCTGGCGCGCACCGCGCTGTTGGTGGTCGCGTGGTCTGGTTTGGAGTGGGTGCGGGGGCGCGCCTTTACCGGCTTTCCATGGAATCTGATTGGACAGTCCTGGACTGGGTCCGACGCCATGGCGCAGTCGGCGTCCTTGTTTGGCGTTTATGGCTTGAGTTTTGGCGTCATGGCGAGCGTCTGCGTGTTGGCGTTGACGACGCATCAAGCGCGCCGGGTGCGGTGGGCGGCGATCGTCGTCGCCGTGGCGCTGCCGCTGGCGGCGTGGGGCGGTGGCGCAATTCGCCTTATGGCGGGGCCGGACGCGCCAGGGTCGACAGTGGATGCCGCCCG
>JABJJH010000643.1 GCA_018660965.1 Rhodospirillaceae bacterium
TATCTGGGCGCGTTTCGCAGCGTCGAACGGGACCTATGGGAGCCCCCGCAGCACGTAGATTTGTGAGAGGACGGTTTAGCATAGGCAGCCATCGCACCGCCCGTCTGATGCGCTACAACGCCCTGAAAGCCTATGGCATGATCGCGTCCATGAGTGGAAAGGAGAATCGTGTAGCCTGCCATCGGGCTCTTGACCCGAGGGACAATGCGATGGTGGAGGGCGTATTTAAAACCATCAAATCAAAACTCGTGTGGCGGACCAGTTTCCGAATCCGCCGTCAGGCTGAAAACGCCATTGGCCGCTACACCGATGGCTTCTACAATCCAACCCCACTCCATTCCGCACTCGGCTATAAATCTCCGATTACATTCGAGGCTGTAATGGCCTGAAAAAACCAGTTGGGTTTCTACTTATGCCGGGCAAGTCCACATTGAATCCACCAAGTTTTTCGACCACGCTAGAGAACTTTTGAATACGTTCCGTGCTCACGCCGTGCAACATATAGATCGGAAACATCAATGCATATTGAACGGTTACTCGATCACCCAATTATCACACCAGAGTCTCACCCTACTATTGGCGAAAACATTCAAGGTCCGTCCCTTATCAGGGCGCCGGAATGGCTTCCCGACCGATTGGGACAATATTATTTGTATTTCGCCGACCATAAGGGAACTTTCGTCCGCCTGGCTTACGCGGATGATTTGAAAGGCCCGTGGCGTATTCACGCGCCGGGCAGTTTGCATTTGCACGAATCGTTATTTCCTACGGAAGCTCCGGAAGCGACCGCCGAGACAAATGTAAGCTTTGACCATGGAGGATCGCTATCCGGGGGGAGATCCCATAGCCGTCACGTTGAAGCGTCCACGCCACACATCGCCTCACCTGATGTTCACGTCAATCATGAAGACCAACGCATCGTCATGTATTTTCACGGGTTGGAGAGCTACGCGAAGCAATCGACGCGGGTCGCGACGTCCGTCGATGGGATAAATTTCAAGGCAAGGCCTGAAATCCTTGGGCGCACCTACTTTCGCGTCTTTCAGCATGAAAATTACTATTACGCCCTGGCGATGCCCGGCCAGTTTTACAGGTCACGCAATCGATTCTCCAACTTCGAGACAGGCCCTCTTCTGTTCAATAAAGATATGCGCCATTCCGCCCTGTTGGTGCGCGACAAAAAATTATATGTATTTTGGACGCAAGTGGGATTCGCCCCGGAAACGATCATGTTGAGCACGATTGACCTAACCGACGACTGGCGGCATTGGAAGCAGAGTGATCCGGTCGAAGTTCTGCGTCCTGAATTTGAGTGGGAAGGCGCGGACGCGCCATTGGAACCCTCTATCAGAAGCACGGCGTATGGGTGCGTAAATCAGTTAAGAGACCCAGCGATTTTTGTTGAGGATGACGCTATATTTCTTCTTTACGCCGTCGCTGGCGAGAGCGGCATCGCCATCGCCAAGGTTGATCTTGACGCCTAAGCCTTCAATTAAGATCAGATCACAATTCGCAATCAATTCAAGGAACGGATCAATGTTGGATCAATCTGAAAAACAGGTAAACGGGCCGATAATACGGTTGAACAGCGCCGACAATGTCGTCGTTGCGCGAACCGATATCGCGGCGGGGGCCGCTCTTGAAGGTTACAATATTGTTACGCGAGATGTGGCGTTGGCCGGGAATAAACTCGCGATTCGCGACATCGAAAAAGGCGAAGCGGTCCTTAAATACAACACGACCATCGGGTTTGCGTCCGAATTCATCCCTGCGGGAACGATGGTTCATAATCATAATATATCCTTCCAGGAATTTGATCGGGATTATGCGTACGGTCGGGACTACAAGCCATTGGTCCTGTTTCCTGAATCTGAAAGAGCAACCTTTCAAGGATACATGCGGCCCGATGGACGAGCCGGAACGCGGAATTACATCGCCGTCGTCTCAACGGTGAATTGCTCCGCCACGGTTGTTCACGAAATCGCGGATTATTTCACCAAGGAACGTCTTAAGGATTATCCAAACGTCGATGGCGTCGCCGCCTTCGCCCACGCCCTTGGGTGCGGCATGGAAATGACGGGGGAGCCCATGGACCTTTTGCAGCGCACCCTGGCCGGTTACATCCGCCACCCCAACGTTGCGGCGGCATTGGTCGTTGGACTTGGCTGCGAACGATGTCAGGTGGGTGGATTGTTCGCCAACCAGGACCTGACGGAAGGGCCAGCGCTCCGCACCATGGTGATGCAGGAAAGCGGGGGCACGCGGCGATCGATCGAAGCGGGCATCGCCATGGTGAAGGAAATGCTTGTCGAGGCCGACAAATGCCACCGGGAAACGGTTCCCGCGAGCCATATCAAGGTTGGTTTACAATGTGGCGGATCGGATGGGTTTTCCTCCATCACCGCCAATCCGGCGCTGGGCGCGGCCGTTGATATTCTCTCCAAGCACGGTGGCGCCGGCATTCTCTCCGAAACGCCTGAAATTTACGGGGTTGAGCATACCCTGACGGCGCGCGCGGCGACGCGCGAAATCGGCGAAAAACTGATTGACCGAATCCGCTGGTGGAAAGATGAATACGCCGTCGGTCGCGATGTACAGATCA
>JABJJH010000011.1 GCA_018660965.1 Rhodospirillaceae bacterium
CGACCATTCGGTCCAGGCCAAAATGATTTGTGATGAAATTACGGCCTTCCTTTTTAACGGAGGCGATTTTTGCTGTATCTGTCATCGCCGAAACAACAAGACCCGCGAGTTCGTTAGGGTCCGTCGATTTTGATATCCAGCCGGTAACCCCCTCGTAAATTGAATCGGAATTACCGCCGACGTCGGTGCAAATTACCGGTACGCCAAGGCATTGCGCCTCTAACAAGGCGTTCGCGGCGCCTTCCATTTCAGACGTTAAAAGCAAGGCGTTCGATAGCCGAAGTAATCTTGCCGGGCTCGGCGTCTCCCCTAACAAATGAAACCGTCCAGACAGGCCAGACTTTTCAATTTGCTCGACGCAGGCGCGTCGCAACGGTCCATCACCGACAATTACAAAGTGAACATCGGGTTGCGATTGCGCAATCTCGAACGCCGTTTTCAACCATAAAAGGGGGCGTTTGGTGGGCGTCAGACGAAATATGCCGCACACAACAGGCGCGCCATCGCGAATTCCCAGTTGATCGTATGAATAGGGAGGCTCCGCATCCAATCCCGCAATGTCTACGCCGTTTTTCAAGACGACAAAGCGGTTGCGGGGCAGACCCAGCCAATTTGCGTAACTCTGTGCGCCTGCGTCGCTATTATTCGTGAACGTCACGTTGGGAAGTTTCGCAAGTGCGTTATAGGCGGGTAAAAGATAGCGTCGGAATCGGGGCGTGCCCGTGGGGGAAATATTGCGTGCGGACAATACTATTCTGGGGACGCCACAAATTATGGCTGCGATCCCAGCGTGAACGGATGTGCTGTCTTGCCAGGCATGAACGACGCTAGGCCGCCGTTTTCGGAATTCGTCAGTCAAATTTAGAATGCTTTCAACCGCCTGCGCCGGTAGACGGCAGAGTGCGTCTGCGACTTCCGGGGCCACGCTTGGCAAGCCATCACGAGCGTTTACCGAGCGCCATAAGGCAGTCTCAACGGAAATGCCGGCTTGTTCGAGGTCGCCTCTGAAAAAATCGAGGCCCTTAACGCAAGCAAGGCGTTCCCCAAGGAATGATGCATCGACACCCTCTTTTTTTCGTAACCCAGTTAGCGTGTTTACAATTTGTCGTTCCGCGCCACCCGAAGCGAGGCCATCATTGATCAGAAGGACCCGCCCTGGGACCGCCTCGAAGGGCGTCGCAAAAATTTGGGCGGTTTTCACCAGATGGTCGAGTTGGGTTGAGTCTTGTGGTCCTTGGTCGTGAGCTTCGGAAAGTTCAGCAGAGGTATTTTCCGTTCCCTTTGGTGAGGCGCGCTCTTCCAGAACATGAAACATTCGCGCTGCTGGATGGCGCACGGGTAAATTTCGGAGCCAACCGGCAAGGCGCCGTCGCCAGCCCAATAAAAGCAACGCTGCAATGGATACGGGCCCAACGCTATTGTCGTCGCGTCTGCAAATAATCCGGCTGCGGCCAGACAGAATGAGTGCAGTGGTGAGGCGCCGCGTTATTTGTAGCGGACCCCCTGCAAAAACGACTGGAAGACGGGACATCGCCAAGGTTGAATAAAGTCGTCCAACGTTTAATGGAATATACCGTTCGCTAAATGTATTGCGTACCGAAGGCGAGACCCCAGGCGCAATGAGGATTCGAATCCGGGGGATGACGTCTGGGAATTCAAGAACCGATTCCCCAAGCTCATACGGCGCTACGAAAATAAATTCGCAAATGTCAGTGCGAATGCAGTAATCAAGTGCGTCTGCAACGGATGTCGTCATGACCAAACCCGTTGGGCGCCATTCACCTCGCCCGTTAAAATGTGCTGCATCCGAAAGTCGTCAGGCAATGAGTCGATGTTCGTGCGGACAGCCTCCAACAAATTGAATTAGCCTCTGATGTCGCCGGGGATAGCGCCGGGCGAAAATCGGTGATTTGGGTTTAATTCACCACTTTGAAGGGTGTCTAAATTGCCCGCATCTGTCAGCGCACCGAGGCTGATGATACGAGCTGCTGAAAGGGCATAGTGAACAAACTTAGCGGCAGTGAATCCAGCTCCACCAGTTACGGGAATTAGGCTCATCGATGTTTCTTTGTTTTCAACCAGAGGCCCCTGAAACAGCGGTGATATCACGGCTACTTCCTTGGTGAATTGTACGGGTTCAGGCCCTGCGTTTCAGACATGAGATAGGGTAAGCCAGAGCGGCAAGGCGTAGCAAGATAGATTCCGGCGCCGGTGGGATGTACGCCAATGAATGGTGTGGACATCAGCGGGCGGACACTGCTTGTCGGTAACCGGATTGATTTCGTGATTTCCCGGAAGCGTCCTGGTTGCGATGATCAAGGTGTCGTGGCGCAAATCTAGTGTAAGCTTTTGGGAACCCGCCCTATTTGAACGTGTCTTTTTCTGCGATATTTTCCGCGTGATAGTGGGTACTGGTGTCCGCTTTCGATGGTGGACACTACGTGGAATTCAGTATGTCGAAGAAGCGTAGATTTTATCCATCAAGGCTTCAAGCCGCGCCCAATCCAAAACCGCTTCGGTGACGCCAGACCATGCAAGGAAGGGTGATCAAGCACTGTGCTCGAAACAAACAGCGCTGGTTGGGTTTCAAAGGAATTCCTCATGCCCCAAATATAACAAATCTCAGCGCTATGCAGGTGGCTTATGCCGAGGTCTCATTATATTAAAGGGTTGTAAAAAGTGACGGACATCGTTTTATGTTTTCTACGTGATTATCAAGATGCCGACTACTAGGGGCCTGCGCTTTGCAAAGTTGGCAGGCTATTTTCGAGTAAGGATCATGACCGTTGCCCGCTTTATCCTACCACCACCCGTTCATAAACCTAGCAGACGCTTATTTTGCGACTTTCCAGTTCACGCAGGGTTGAAGCATCTCCAGCCAACATCATTTAAACCATCGGATATCGATGGTTCGAGATCGAGTGATGGGATGATTTTTAAAACTCAAAATTCA
>JABJJH010000292.1 GCA_018660965.1 Rhodospirillaceae bacterium
ATGGACCATGACGCGCATGCCAATTTTCGCCAGGGCGTCGGGAACGCCGGGGCCGACCGCCACGACGACGCCGCACGGTTCATGTCCCCGGATCATGGGGATTCCATCCGGGTTTCTGGGGTCGCCGCCGGGAGGCGCGCGATAGGGGCGCAGGTCGCTGCCGCACATGCCGGACGCCTTGATTTCGATAACCGCCTCGCCGGTTCCCGGCGTCGGGTCGTCGAATTTCATCAGTTCAAGCTCGCGGTCTCCCAGGAAAACGACGCCACGCATGATTCTCTCCTCTTCACGGTTTGAAGTCGAATACGACGGAAGGGGAAATTATGCCTCGGGACGGTGGTATTTGGAAAGCCATGTCAGGGACAGCCCTGTGACGCCCGCAATGATCGCGAACACCATGAAGGCCATTGAGAAGCCGCCGCCGAACGAGGCGATCACGCTGAAGCATGGCGGGGCCATGAAGGCGCCAGCGAACATGAAGAACTGCACGCCGCCCGTCACCTCGCCGATTTTGCCCGGCGGCGCCAGGGACGCGACTTCCGAAAGATAGACGCCGTTCCATCCATAGCTGCTTGCGCCGAGGATGAAGCACAGTATGGCCAGGATCATGGGAGGCCAGTCGGGTTCGCTCAGCGCCAGAACGGCGTAGCTGGCGCAGGTGATGAGGCCGAGCACGGTCAGGACGTGGCGGGGCTTGAAATAGGCGCCGCTGATGGCGCCCCAAAAGATCCGACCCAGGGTGCCGCCGACTTGAGACAAGGCGAACAGCGCCCCGGCTTCCACCAACGGCAGTTCGAGGTGGTCGTTCAGAAAAATAACCAGAAAGGCCGCAGCCGTCAGTTGGATGCCGGAAAATATCAGCGCCATGATCGCCAGATGCAAGGTGACGGGATCCTTGGCGATCAGACGGACGGGTCCCATGAGACTGGCGCTCCGAAGCGGCGCCGTGGGCCGTCGGTCGCTGTCGAGGCGTCGCCGCATGGGATGAACGAGGAGCATGGCGGTGAGCGCCGCGGCGCCGATGATCAAGGCGCCGACTCGCCATCCAAACGTCAGGACCAGGAAGGGAACCGTTATCCCGGCCAGCGCGCCGCCCACAGTCACGCCGGTTTGTTTGATGGAAAAAATCAGCGGGCGCGTTTTCGCCGTGGTGACCTTGGTCAGGATATGCGCGCTGAGCGGATTAACCGGGCCATAATTGAGACCCAGAAAAATCGCGCTGACCACCGCCAGCCACGGCGACCCGACGGCGAAGGCGACCATGGCGAGGGCGGCGAAGACCATGCAGGCCTGACCGGTTCGCATCGCGCCATAGCGGGTGACGAAGGCGCCGGTTACCAATCCGACCAGCATCGCGGTGAAGTAGGCGATGCCTGAGAAGACGCCGACCTGGGTCGCGTCCACGCCGTAGTCGAGGGCTGCGGCCGGCGCGAAGACCGGGATAGAGTACAGCGCCAGGGCGGCGAGCGTTTGAATTGTAAACGTCCCCGCGACGTCGCGGACGACGAATTTACGCTCTGTTGGATCGCTCAATTGGTGGATCGCTCAATTGGCTCGCTCAATAGGAACGCGGCATTCCGAGGACGTGCTGCCCGATAAAGCCGAGGATCATGTTGGTTGAAATCGGCGCGGTGCGCATGATCCGGACTTCGCGCCATTTGCGCTCGATGTCGTATTCCCGCGCGAACGCGAACCCGCCGAAGGTGGTGAAGCAGGCTTCCGCCGCTTGCCACGCGGCCTCGCTGCATAAATGCTTGGCCATGTTCGCTTCGGCGCCGCACGGCAGGCCCGCGTCGAACATCGCGGCCGCCTTGCGCGCCATCATGGCGGCGGCTTCGGCGTCGGCGTAGGCTTTTGCGATGGGAAACTGGACGCCCTGATTCTGCCCGATGGGACGCCCGAAAACGACGCGTTCGTTGGCGTATTCAACCGCGCGGCGGGTGAAAAAGCGCGCATCGCCGACGCACTCCCCCGCAATCAGGATGCGTTCCGCATTCATGCCATCGAGGATGTAGCGAAACCCTTTGCCTTCCTCACCGATCAGCGCCGAACCGGGAATGCGCAGATTGTCGAAGAAAATTTCCGTGGTGTTGTGATTAACCATCGCGTCCAGCGGCTTGATGTCCATGCCCTTGCCCTTGGCTTCGCGCATATCGACCAGGAATGTGGACAGGCCATCGCTGCGTTTCTTGACCGTGTCGGCGGATTCCGTGCGCGCCAGCAACAACATCAAATCGGAATGCAACGCCCGGCTGGTCCAGACCTTCTGGCCGTTGATGATGTAGTCGTCGCCGTCCTTGTCGGCGCGGGTTTTCAATTGCGTGGTGTCGGACCCGGTGGTGGGTTCGGTCACGCCGAACGCTTGCAGGCGCAATTCACCGCTGGCGATTTTCGGCAGGTATTCTTTTTTCTGCGCGTCGCTGCCGTGTCGCAAGACCGTGCCCATCGTGTACATCTGGGCGTGACAGGCCCCGGCGCTGCTGCCGGTTTCGTGGATGGTTTCCAGGATAACCGCGCCCGCGCGGATTGGCAGGCCCGACCCGCCGTATTCTTCGGGGATCAAGGCGCCCAGATAGCCGGAATCGGTCAACGCCTTGACGAATTCCGTCGGGTAATTGCCTTCGACCGGCTGGTCTTCCAGGTTGCGCCAGTATTCACCGGGAAAGCCTTCGCAAATCTTGCGCACCGCATCGCGGATTTCCGGATAGTCATCTTCCTCCAGCGACATCGTCGGCTGTGCGTCGGTCATGAATGATCTCTCTTTGTCTTGGTCGTTGCGTGAAGTCGCTGGTTATTCGGCCGCCGCGGCGAAATTCGTCGCCGGGACAAAACCCTTTGGCGGCCCCGCCTTGGCGTACATGCCGTGCAATGTTTCGTCGGGCAGATATTTTTCAACGGTTTCGCGAATGGCGACGAGTTTGTCGAGGTTCACGCCGGTTTTCAGACCCGCGCCTTCCAGCAAAAACACCAAATCTTCCATGACGATATTGCCCGTGGCTTCCGGCGCGAAGGGGCACCCGCCGAGACCGGCGAGGCTGGCGTCGAACCGGATGCAGCCTGCTTCCAGAGCTGCGAAAACATTGGCCAGCCCCAGTCCGCGGGTGTCGTGAAAATGCCCTGCGATGGATACGGTCGATCCGAATTCAGCGATGACTTTCTTGAACATGGATTTAACTTGTTGCGGGTTGGCGTATCCGACGGTGTCGGCGACCATCAGCTCCGTGCTGCCCGCTTCGACGAAGCGTTCCGCCAATCGCATGACGGCGTCTTCGCTGACTTGTCCTTCGATGGTGCAGCCAAGCGCGGTCGACAGGCCCGTCGCCAAGGTGACGTTTTCCGCGCCGGGGATAGTGTTGCGCGCCTCCACGATTCGTTTGAAGCCCTCGACTGAATCATCGACGCTCTGGCGGACGTTGGCCATGTTGTGGCTTTCGCTGACCGAGGTGACGTAATTCAGCTTATGGATACCCGCCGCGAAGGCGTCTTGCGCGCCGCGCAGGTTCGGGGACAGGGCAGAGATTATGGAGCCTTCGGTCTTAAGGGCGGCGGCGACGACTTCTTTTGCATCGGCGAATTGCGGCAACAGTTTCGGCGGCACGAAGGAACAGGCCTCGACTTCGGGCATGCCGGCGCCGACTTCGTCGGTCAGCCATTTGATTTTACCTTCGGTGGCGAAGAAGGTGGTTTGAATTTGCAGGCCGTCCCGCAGACCCACTTCGCGGCATTCAACATCGATTCCAGGGCGCATTGTTTGTCTCCTCGATAGAAATTGTTGGTTTATCGGCCCTTAAATTACCGGCCTTTAAATTGGGCTTTACGCTTTTCGTTGAAGGCGCGCACGCCTTCCAGGCGGTCTTCGGTCGGCACCATCCGATTATACGCTTCAATTTCGAAGGCGTATCCGGTTTTTAAATCCGTTTGCGTCGCGACATTCATCGCCTTTTTGGCCTGACGGGTCGAAATCGGCGCGTTGTCGCAAATGGTGCGGGCGATCGCCAGGGTTTCCTCCATGAGTTTGTCATCGTCGCAAACCTTGTTCAAGATTCCCCAATCATGGGCCTCTTCCGCCGTGAAGGGTTTGCCGGAAAGGATGATCTCCTTGGCGCGGCGCACACCGACCGCGCGGGGCAGATTTTGCGTGCCCATGGCGCCAGGCATGATGCCCAGCGTAATTTCCGGCAGTCCGAACCGGGCGCGGCGCGCGCCATAGGCGAAATCGCAGGCGAGGACGAATTCACAGCCGCCGCCGAAGGCCGCCCCATTGACCGCCGCGACGACCGGGATCGGGCAATCCATCATCATCGTGACGCCTTGTTCGAACAGCGCGTGTTGTTGCTGCCACGCTTCGTCGGTCATGTTGTTG
>JABJJH010000010.1 GCA_018660965.1 Rhodospirillaceae bacterium
CGCCAGCTTATCAAGCATAAGGCGAAGCCCGCGGCGAGAAGCGGCGTGATTGTCCAAACCGGTATCGAAGCGTCCCGAAAATATTCCAATGGCGCGAGCATCAGCGCGAGTCCGATAACGACCGCGCCAATCCCAAAAAGCGTCGCCCCGTTCGGGGTGGGCAAATCCTTGTTCACCCTTGCGGCGAATAGGGAAAGCCCCGCGCCGACAGCGCCACCGGACAGGGCGCCAAGCGAATTGACGCCAATATCGCGCAACCCGAACGTACGGCTTGGCAGCAGGCCTTGTATAAGTTCGTCGTGAACGCCGAGAACCGCAGCGAACAGAACGGCGCCAGGGAAGATCCATGGGGCCGGGAGGTCAAATGACAAGGCGCGGTGAAGGACGAGGGCCAGGATAAAGTATTGCGGGATGTGAATTCGCTTGGCCGGAAAGTTTGGGTCCGTGGCGAGAATCCCGGCGACGGCGATCACGGCTCCCGCCGCGAAACATAACCATCCGCGTCGGTTTGAAAAAAGGGGTTTAAGTCGGGGAGAATTTTGCCGCCGCGTGATAGAAATTAGAGCGATCAGAAATACGCCAGCCGTCGCCGCGAACGGCAGGAAGTCGGTCCCGGTTGGTCCCAGGTGAAAGGAAAGACCTTGCCAAACGGCGAAGGTGTTTGGATAACAGGCGGCGAGGATAAACGCAGCAGCGTACCAAACCATTGCATGGGCCTGGCGTTGTTCTGACGAAATCAATTTGGGCGCCGCTTATCTGTTGGAATAGTGGTGTTCATAAGGTTGGAGACCGTTTACTTGGGACGCTACGATACCCGATATCGAAACGAAGACGAACTGGAATTCCATGTGAACTGCCGGTCGCGCCTTTGTTTGAGTAGAACGCAGGCAGTTATGCAAATTTTATTTCCCAACCGCATGGTCCGGGACGTCCGAGACATTGGCGGAGCGCGAATCGGCTTATGACAAACCAGTTAGATACCGATACGCCGGACGCTGCTGATGTCGGACCGCGTCGCCGTTCAAAGACGCCGCTCGCCGCGACCCTCTGCGTCATTCTTTTGGTTGGGTCTGCTGTTGGCTGGGGCGTCGCCAGATTTCTCATATTTCAGGATGAGCAAGGGACAAATATCGATATACCCAAAACCGGGAAACTTTTGAAAAAACCTGAAATGGCCCCAGAGGCGAAACCGACAAAATCGGTGCAGCCCATTCCGGCGCCTATCTCAGCGCCCATCCCGGTTGATAGTTATGCAAGCGACAAGGCCTACGACATCACGCAGTGGGTTCGCGGTGATCAATTTTCGGGATATATCGACGAGGCGCGTATAAATGGCGCGCCGTTGCCCAAGGACGGGTCGCGCCCCTTCGCCCCTGGGGAGGTCATTGAGCTGGCGGGGTGGACCGGAGAGGTTAATGTCGGGATTCGATTGCCTTACGTCATCGCGTCCGCATGCGACACGGTTGTCGGTCATGCGCCGGTTTCAGGCAATCGATCCGATGTGGCGAAAGCTGTTCACCGAAACCTGAGCATATCGGGTTGGCGTATGCGAATCGCATCCGACTCCTTGCCGGATTGTGAAAACCGGACCTTGCGTGTTTGGGGAATCGTGCCGGGGACGTCGCGCCTTATCCTGCCGTTGAATAGTCACGTTCCGATTCCGGCGCCTGGCCAGGGGGCCGACCCAACACTCGACCGGAAAAACATTGATGCGGCTAAATTTGATAATCCCCAGCCGTTAATGGCGCAAGACATGAAGCCGTTGCTGTCTCTTACTCTTATGGTGACGGCCAAGGCATTAAATATCCGCGCTTGTGGTGACGCCAAGTGCGCGATTACCGGGAAGTTCAGAAAAGGCGAATGGACCGTGGTGAAATTGGACGAAACCGAGAATTGGCTCTTGGTTGCGACGCGGGAGCGTTCCGGCTGGGTGTCGCGAAAATATGTCCAAATTGGCGGCTAGAGCAAATCGTGATTAATCGGAATCACCAAAGGTGATCTGATAAACACGTGAATCTGCTCTAAATTCATAAAGATAGAGCAGATTCATGACTTTAATGGGACGCATGAAACGCGTCTTATTAAAGTCGACCTGCTCTAGGTTATTGGTGACGAACGACTCTGGGCGTTAACGATTAACGTAATTGCGCAACAGGTTTTTCCAGGGTTCGACCCAACAACAAGTATGATCCATATCGGGAAGCTTTACGATTCGAATGCGCGATGTGTCTTTAATGTCGGACATATAAGCGTAGGCCACTGAATTGGGCACGGTCTCGTCGTCTTCCCCGATGAAATGTATTTGTGGAATATGGGATATTTCGTTCGCCACGTGCGCGGGGTTCAAGGACCCGTATAAAGGTGTCATCCCGCCCTGTTGCGTCCAGAATTGATGGTCGAGATTTGCGGCGAGGGTGGTGACGCCAATGACATCGGTGCGCCGCGCCGCGATAAGGACGGCCAGCGCGCCGCCACCGGAATAGCCGAATAATCGCACGCGCCGGGCGCCGCTTTCGCGTTTCGCTTGTTCCACGGCGTCGGACATCGACGCGACGACTTCCTCGCTATAGCGATGCGATGACCAATAGGCGGGCGAACATTGCGCCAAGTCGTTTGGGGTCAGGTATTGGCAGGGGCGGGCGAAGTAAATAGATCGTGGATTGGGGTCTTGAACGGCGAGTTCCAGGGTTATGGGTTCGCTTGGCGTTGGATCGCGTGACAACCGGGTTTCCGTTATCCAGGCCAATCCATCGCCTTCCAGGTATACGTTCAGCGTGTCTGTAGGCGCTTTCGATGCAGCCATGCGTTCGAAACTGGCGGGACGATACGCAATGATCTTGAAATGTGGTGTGTGATACGCCGAAAGGCGCCAGTTGTTTTTGACGGCGAGAGTGTCGGCCCGTTCGGGGCGGGATTGCAGGATTGATACCGTGGTGCAAGCCGACAGGACAAACGCCAGGGCAAAAAAAAGGGCCGGTGCTTTCGCACCGGCCCGACTTCGGAAAACCATTGTATTAGACGGTTATCAGAAGGCGACTCTTACGCGACCACTGATACTGTAGAGGTCTAAGTCATCGCGTTCTTGATACGAACTGAAGGCCACGCCACCGGAAACCTTGTCGGAGAGGGTGAAGTCCAATCCGCCCGTGATCACGAAACCAGAGGTGTCCGTTTCGACCAAAGTGCCGTTGATGGTCGCATCACTCGGAGCCCAGAATTCATTTTCATACCGGACGTTAACATAAGGTTGAACTTTGCCCATGTTGTAGCCGAGCCGGCCAGACGCACGCCCTTGTCCGATGGAAATCTCATTTGCCGCAACCGCAGTGCCATTTGATTCGGTGAAGGCGTCAGTTTCTTCCTTGATATACAGGAAGCCAACGCTGGCGCCGAGGGACCATTTCTTGACCGCTTTGTTGAAGTTCAGGTTTGCCCCCGCCGTGGTGCGGTCGCCGCTATACGAAGCCGTGCTGATCGCGCCGGCGCTTGTCCGGGTCGTGTCGATGTCCAAATCGGTGTAGCCAACGTTGAGATCTGCCGAAATGTTCTTGTTCAGGATGAACGCTACATAAGGCATGACGCCGACGCCGTCCTGTTCAAAGGTGCCGAGGTTGAACGTCGTGTCCAGATCGGTTTTTTCGAAGCTGACCGCGACGCCGCCGATGATCTTGTTTGTGAAGCGATAATCGACGCCACCCACGACATTGACGATATCGCCGTCGAAGGCCGTGTTTACGTTATCGTTTTCGATGTCGGAGTAGGCGCCCAGAATCCAGACGCCCATTTTCTTTTCCTTGGCGCCGGCTGAAGAACCTCGGTTGCCGCCTTCAAAGAAGCGCGTAGCGGGTCCTTGCGCAAAACTGTTTGCCGAGCCCGATGAGCTAGTTGAAATACCCCCGAGAGCCGCGCCGATGGCGCCGCTGGTGCCGCTCGCCACTAATGCCGCCGAGGCGGCCGAAGACGACGAAGAGATTGCCGCTTGGACAACGGAGCCGCCGGGCGTGTCATATACCTGCGCTTCGGCTGCGGTGAATGGCAGGGCCACAACCGATCCAATTATGCCAAGGCTTCGAAGAAATTTGATATTCATTGTTCGTGCTTTCCCAAGTGTTTCCATAACGTTAGTCCGAAAGAAGCGAATTGCACAACGCAACGCGCCAAAATTTTTCTATTCAATTCGACCTACACTAGATCACTAAGTTTACCAATAGTAATTCGGCAAGTGAAGGAAATTATACCGTAAAACAACGTTTTCATTCCGGTGACTGCTTTTTGTGACAATATTGCAACAAAATGACGTGCTCCTGTGAACTTTACTCGACCCGTGTATCAGTCGCTTTGTTGCAAAAGCGACCTGATTTGCGTCGGCACCGGCGTCCACTTTTCGATACCGAACTCGATGCTTTTTCTCAAGGCCTCTATGCCGCGCGTCCGGTGCGCCTTTCCCGGCTTCATTAGTGAAGACAGTCCAGAAAACCAAAGGCCTACAGGATCATTGGCGTTAAGCGTTAAGATTTTGTGAACAGACCGGTCCAACGTGGCGGCCTCTTTTTTTTGTAACAACCAGGCGAGATACGGCAGCATTACGTCCGTGCGTTTTGGCGCAAGATCAAGGTAGGCGTCCGCAAGCCGTGTCCAGGTGACGCCGTTATAGGGATACAGGTCGCGCAACGGCGCAAATTGCGCCAGAAAGGCGAATTCCGACTGCGCCACCAGCGCGTTTCGCAACAATGGTTGCGAGCCCCGCTCCAATCCCTTGTTTTCTATGATGCAATAGTAAGAGCCAATGGTTCGGAAGACAGGCGAATCGACCGGCGTCGCGGTGGACATTCGTCTGGAATTACGCAGGTGTCGACCTAATTGGTGCGATAAAAATATATCGTCGCGCCAGGAATCGTCCGGGAAGTCCCCACACTTGAGTTTGGACCCGGCCTTTCCCAGGATGAATTGGTCGGCCCGGGCTTCCGCCGCGATTACATCGATGGCGAATATTGCGAGTTTCGCGCTGGTGAATATTTGAACGGCGCAAGTCAAACCAAGAAAAATAATGAGAAACACGGGTTTTATCTTGGTGCGCGGGCCAAAGCTCAATCGACAGGACAGCGCGGCGAACGCCAGGGCGGTTGCTGGAATCGTCAAGGAAAATTGAAACCAGAGCGAGGACAAGGCGGCGTAACCGAGCGCGAACCCGCCCGCGAGCGCGAGCATCCTCGGCGGACTGAAAAGCGCGGCGGCCATAACAAAAATCACGGCTCCCGCCGCCGCGGGCGCCCCCGCGCTCAACAGCGCCTCGAAAAATCCGTTATGGCTGTGGAAAACATCACGCTGGGGCGCATCCCAGCTTTTGTCCCAAATTTTGGCGTTGGCCTGTGAAAGCAATTCTTCGAAGTCGCGTTGCGTATGACCCCAACCGCGTCCGGTTATCCATATAGTGGGATCGTCGTACAGCCTGGTTTGAAGAACGCTGTTGATTCGATCTCGGGATTGAATCGATTTAATGGCGTCGGTGGCGCCAATTTTGGTGACCAGAACAGGCGCGCCGAGGATAATCCCGACAACGCCGAGGGCGTAGGCGGCCCGCACGAACCGGGCTCGCGATGGATGACGAAGTAAAATTGCTCCTGCGACATAGGCGGGAAGAAACAGTGCGGGAAATATGAGCGCGGCGGTTTGGTTGCCGGCGACGATGAAACTTGGAATCGCCGCGAGAATGCCAAGGATTGCGTGTTTGGTTGTAACCGGTGCGTCGCGCGGCGCGGCGAATCCGGGGATGGCGGCGGCGGTGGCGAGCCCTAGGAACGCCAGATAATCGCTGAACCAGATAGGCCGCGTTTCGGGAAAGAGCGACAATAAAGGCAACCCGTACGCCAGTATGAACAGTGACGTCACGATGGCTCGGCGGCCATGCTCGGTAATCGTGAAAAGTCGCGTCGCCGCAATCAACGTGGCGATGTCCAGCCAAAGAACGGCGCCGTCCGCCGTCTGTGGCGCGCCGACGATTGACAGCCAGGGGAACCGGGCGAACGGCGCCATGGCGGCGCTCCACATGGCGATGGCTGCGCAAATCATCACCGGGGCGGACCAGATGGCGTCCCAAACATGGGTCGTCGATCGGCGCGAATCGACGGACATGGCCTCGATAAACATGGCGAGGGCGCAAACGGCGGCGGCGGCGTGCAAGAATATGATGGGAAATTCGACTTCCGGCCAGGATCCGAATCGCCAGGGAAGATACGTCGCAAAAGGGGCGCCGATGGCCATGGCCAAGCCAATCGCCAATAGCCCATGCGGTCGGTGTGGAGTCGCGGGACGGGCGCTCTTGGCAGTCAAGACTGACAGAATCCTGGGTCGAATGCGTCAATCGTCATATCGCGCATGACCTTCATTAATATCCACCCGGCGAGACCCCGAATTCGCGACCTGTTCGCGAAAACGTTTCCGGTTCGCCGACAGGAATTCGAAATTTCACCTTGATTGGAATGTATGGTGTCCATATTGGATGCAAATAAGGGATTGATATTATACTGTAGTGTCCAGTCGACGTCGCGGGATTTTCGATCCGGCGTGACGCTATAGATTATAGGCGGTAGGGCGATAACGAACCAAGTAAACATCGAGGCGCCGACGATACTATCGACATCGGTCGTCATTGTGAATTTCAACGCTGGTGATTTTCTTGCTGCGGCGGTTGAAAGCGCCCTGGCCCAGGAGGATGTCGTCGAAGTGCTGGTCGTCGATAATCATTCGACGGATGGAAGCATCGAGCAGTTGCAGGCGGTGGTTTCCTCTCAGCCCGTGGAAATTATCCGACTCGAGTCGAATCTTGGTTTTGCGCACGCGTGCAATGTGGGCGCGGAACGCGCCATCGGCGAGACGCTACTCTTCCTGAATCCCGATTGTCGTATGAAGCATGGGGCCTTGACCCAAATGCGCGAAGCGCTACTCATGCAGGCGGACGCCGGTATGGTCGGACCGCTGCTCGTCAACCCCGACGGAAGCGAGCAACGTGGCTGCCGGCGTGACATACCGACGCCGTGGCAGATTTTCTGCGTGGCGCTGTTGTTCCACAAATTCATGCCGGATCATCCGAGATTCAGGAATTTCAATCATACGGCGCGTCCTTTGCCGGACGAAAACTCCATCGTGCAGGCGATTTCAGGCGCGTGCATGCTGGTGACTCGCAACGCCATGGACAAGGTTGGCGCGCTTGATCGAAAATTTTTTCTGCATTTCGAGGATCTGGATTGGTGCCGACGTTTTGATGCGGCGGGTTTTAAAATTGTGTTCGCGCCACATGCGGTCGTCGAACACACGCGCGGCGTTTGCAGCCGTCAGCGACCCATTCGTGTGGAGTATCACAAACATAAATCATTGATTACGTTCTTGCGGAAGCATTTCACGGCGTATTATCCGTCCAGCTTCATGTCAGTGGTGTATGTCGTCGTCGCGATGCGGTTTTTCGCGGTCGTTTTAACGAAAGCTTTTGGGTTGCGGAAGGGCCCCCCCGCCGCGTGGGAGCGTCTGATGACCGAATCGACTGGGTCTGAACCGTAGAAGAGCCAGACATGAGCGTTAAAAATTCAAGCGCCGAACTGGTGAATGTCGCGATTGCGGCGATTATCATTCGATACAAGCTCGACCGCCCTTATGGCGTGCTCCTGTTACTCGGCGCTGTGCTTGACCCCTTTTTCTATGCAGCCGTGGTGTATTTTGTCTTACGCACGGTATTTTTGTTGGACGATGCGGAGCGGTTTTATTTGTTGCTCATCGGATTTATTTCGTTCCGGTGGGCGTTGTCGTCGATTATGGGCTCGTCGAATTTCGCCGAAATACTCGCTCGGTTTTCCGAGGTGAGGACCCGGCCCACGCGCGCCGCCATCATGGCCGTGATGGGGCCTCCGGCCATTGTTTTCGCCTTGTCGCTGTCAAGCGCCATGGCCGTCGTCGGTGTTTTACAACCGGAGTCTCAATCCTTTGCTGCGGGGTGGTGGTTGCCGTTCGTTGCGCTAATCCAGGCCATATGGACCGTCGTGATCGTATTGGTTCTGTCGCGTCTGAGGCGTTTGGGAATTTTGAAGCACGAAATACCCATCGCGGTTATGGCGAGTCTGCTGTGGATCATGTCGCCGGCGATGTACTTGTTTCGGGACATTCCTGCAGGCGCCAGCAAATTCCTGACCAGTTTCAATCCGGTTTCCCACCTGCTCGCGGCCTTTCATAACGCCTATTGGTTCGGTCAGAATATAAGTCTCGAAGTCTTGCCGATCGCGGGAGTGTTGGGTCTTTTGACCGTTTATATCTTACGGCCCAGGGCGGCGCATAAAGGGACTGCGCCCGATTCCGAGGATATTGACTCGGGTGGTGGTTGGGTTCGCGTCCAGATTGGACCGGCGGAAGATGCGGCGCACGCGCACAATTTGGGGCGGTTTTGTTCGTGGCGTGACCGGACCGTGGATTTCACTGGACGTGATGTGATGCGGCTGGTGATCGCCGCTTGGCCAAAGCGAGAGACGGTCCCCGATGGCGGCTTCAATGCAACAGCAAGGGTGATCCAGGCGCAAAGCGACGTCGATCGGCTCTTCACGGATTTCCTTTCGGTGTATCCAGATTGGGCGCTGGATCAACTGGCGGTCGCCGCCGCACTGGCGGCGCCGGTCAATGACATCGTGCTCGATGGATTGTTGAATCGGGTCTCGCCGGATTTTTTACGCGAATTGTGGCCAATCCTGGAGCGCGAGGCGAAACGGGGACGGCGAATCACGATTGTCGTGGATCATGATTTGGAGACTCCCGTCGCCCTGAACGGCGACCTGCTTTTCCAGGAGGACTCCGGCGCGCAAGATGGTGCGGTTCAGTTGGAGTTAAACGACTTGAATGCGTCGTCGGAACAGGACAATTCGCCGGTGATCGTGACCGGCGGCGCCAGTCAGGTCGGGCGTTGTTTGCTGGAGCGTTTGAGCGCGCGGGGTCGACCGGGGATCGCAATTCAGAATGTCGAACCGATTCCCCCCCATGACGGCGTCCGAATCGTCGAGGGAAATTTGGCGGGAAATTCGCTGCCGCGCCTGGAGGCGACTGGCATGGTTCATATCCCGGCGATCTGGCTGTTGCCCGAAAATCTGCCATGGCTGGCGCATTGCGGGTTGAAGCGTCTGGTTTGCCTCAGTTCGACATCGATCCTTAGCAAGGAAGAATCGCCGAGTCGGTACGAACGTGACCTGGCGTCTCGGTTGGCCGCGGCGGAAGAACAGGTTCTGTCCGAGTGCGGAAAACTGGGCGTCGATTGCGCGATTCTGCGGCCCACCATGATATACGGGCGGGGGCTGGATCGAAATGTGAGCCGCGCGGTGAAATTTATCGAAAAATTCGGATTTTATCCCGCCGCAGTCCACGCCGACGGATTGCGCCAACCGGTCCATGCCGACGACCTCGCCGCCGCGGCGATGGCGATACTGGACTCGGACAAAGCTGTGCGCGGCATATATGACGTCGGTGGTCAGGAAG
>JABJJH010000370.1 GCA_018660965.1 Rhodospirillaceae bacterium
CATGAGCATATTCTGGAGACTGTCCAACGACGACTGGACGAGAACCCGCAAGCCATGCGCCTGCGGCGCGAGACCGTCGAGCATCCCTTTGGCACAATTAAGGCGCGGATGGGATCAACCCACTTTCTGATGACGACGCTACCGCGCGTCGCCACCGAAATGGCCTTGCACGGACTCGCCTACAATCTCACGCGGGTTGTGAATATTCTGGGAACCGGGCCGTTGATGGCGGCCATGAAGGCCTATCCCCGGTCCTACACGGCCCCCCAATCTAACGGGAAGTTTGCCCTCGATAGAAGACATTCAACAGCGATGTCCGGTTTGCACCCTTCTACGTCCGCTTTCGCCACCGGAACAACCTCCACCACGCCTGCTGGGTATCGCCCCGTTCTTCGATTTTCTCGGTAACGTAGTCTCGCGCGGAGAACCGGCTCGAACCTCCGATGATGTATGGATCACTTCCATACAACGCCCATGTAGCTGAAAGGTCTTCGGGCTTAATCCCCTGTTTCAGCATGTCTTGCAGTTCTTCATCCACAATCTTCTTGCATGCTGCGACAGCCCTCTCGTAGGTGGAGAATTCACCATGCTCGTAACGGTGCTCTTCATCCATGTAGTGGAAATTGTCATCAACAATGACTGTGTAGCGTTCCTTATTCATCGGAACATTGTATCAGATAAACTAAGCTAGAAAATTCAAACGTCTGGTGATGGCCACGAAGCGACTTCACAGCGTTCTCGACTGACTTCCGTTTTGCCTCCAGCTTGCGACATGCTCGCCGCGATGTCGGCTTTTTGCGGATTTATTTCTGGTATGCACCCTTAGCGGAACTCGATTTCGGCATCGCCGAAATCTCAAATTGACCCAAAGCAGTCATCGGTAAGGCCAACAGCTACGCTCATTCCGCGTAAACAGACTGAGCTTTCAAGCCGGAACCGGTCAATATAACAATCGTTCGATCAGATTGACTGATCTGACCGCTCTCAATTAGCGTTTTCGCTCCGGCCCAAGCAAGCGCACTAGACGGTTCAGTGAAGATACCGGCACGGGCGAGCCGCTTGCACGCACCAACAATCTCCTCTTCGGAGATGGCAACGGACCCTCCATTCGTTTCTTGCACAGCTTGCACCATGGCCTGAAGCCTAGTCGGAGATTTAACCGCAGTGCCTTCTGCGATCGTCGGAAGAAAACGTTCCTGCTGAGTTCCTTGCAGGGCGTGGTGTAGTGGTGCGCTGTTCTCTGGCTGGCTGATGAATAGGCGCGGCATATGGTCTATTTCGCCCGACCGCATAAGTTCCTTGAATGCGATATGACACCCGAGAACGTTGCTGCCTTCAGATGCCGGAATGACGATATTGTCCGGGATAGCGAAGCCAAGGTCTTCCCATATCTCGTAACCAAGGCTCTTCGTTCCCTGTAAGAACATCGGATGCCAGTTGTGGCTGGCGTAGAAGGTTTTCTCGGCCATTTGTATAGCTGCTGCCGCAGTGTCCTCGCGCTCGCCTGGCACCAGGATAACTTCGGCACCGAATGCGCGTGACTGAACAATCTTGGCAGGCTGGGTATAAGAGGGAACAAGTATCGTAACGTCCATACCTGCCGCCGCGCCATACGCCGCGATCGCTGCGCCGGCGTTACCCGAGCTATCTTCGACAACGATATTAATGCCCTGTTGCTTCAAGAATGACATCAATACGGAAGCGCCGCGATCTTTGAACGATCCTGTGGGCGAGAACCACTCAAGTTTAAATTGGAAATTCAGCCCATCGATCTCAGAACTGATCAATGGGGTGCGTCCTTCACCCAACGAAATGGGATTTAGGATTTGGACCGGCAGAGATTTGGCATACCGCCAGATCGACCTGTTTGAAAAATCAATCTCTGTCCGTGAAATACCGGGCAGGTCGCTGATCATCAGAGAATTTCCATTTGGAGCGCGCCACATAGGTTCACTTAACGGAAATGTCTGCCCACTCACGGTGTCAATAAACGTAGCTGCTTGCGTCATCTTGGCGTCTCCTTATTTTCCGACAGGATACGCAGGGTGATTTGAAATTGCGGATCAAAATTTCACAAACTGCGCCTAAAAATTGTTTGGATTGGAGATTTCTGCAATAATCGGGCATGGATGGAAAACTTGATCAAATCGACCACCGTATTCTGGGTATCCTGCGAGAGAACGCGGACCTCCCAAACAAGGTACTCGCCGATCAGGCTGGTCTCTCACCATCAGCGTGTCTTAGACGTGTCAAACATCTAAAGAAAATTGGCGCGATTCAGCGGATCGTTGCAGTTGTCGATCCGGACTGTATAGAGCGGTGTCTGACTGTCGTCGTGACGGTGAAGTTCGAACGCCATGGTCCGCAGCGCCGGAAGAAATTCTTCGATCAGCTCAAAAAAGAGAAGGCTGTCGCACAGTGCTATATGGTTGCTGGAGAGTTCGGCAGTGTGCTCATCCTGAATGTCGTCGACATGGACGACTACACGCAGATTGCAGACCGTCTCTTTCATGCTGACGACAATGTCGCGGCGTTCACCTCGCACATGGTTATGTCGACGCTCAAATGACAATACCGCATATCGGCCTTGTGTCTGCTGTTGGCCAATTTTCGAAGTGGCGGCGCGCCTCATTGATTTCCGCTTTACCCCAGACTTGCGACATGCAGGCGACGAAATAAATCTTCTACAATTTTGACCGTATTCGCCTCTTGAATTTCAATATCATATGATTATATGCCTATTTCATAGCGACTCGCCAAGCGGAGGCGAATTCGTCAAAATGATAACGCATGCTAACCCATGCATACTGTAAAATGGCGGCAGGGTTAGCATTCGCACCGTGACCCGCAACCAGACCACAAAAAACGGACCGATCCATGACCCAAATTCCTGCTGGCGATATCGCGCGTTTGTTCAAGGGTAGCGGCACGGCGCCGACGGCGCTGTTGCCGGGCGAGACCGGGTTCACCACGCGGCCCGAATTGATCGGGACGTTCGGGATGGCCGCAACTTCCCATTATCTGGGCACGGCGGCGGCTATGAGCATGTTGGAACGGGGCGGCAACGCGTTCGACGCCGCCGTCGCGGCGACCTTCGTGTTGCAGGTGGTCGAACCCACCATGTGCGGGGTGGCGGGCGAGGCGCCGATTATTTTGTATGACAAATCAGCAGACAACGTGTCGGTGTTAAGCGGCCAGGGCGTCGCGCCCGCCGCCGCCACGCCTGCGCGGTTCCGGGCGCTGGGGTTGGATCTGGTGCCCGGCGCCGGGTTGTTGCCCGCCGTCACCCCGAGCGCATTTGGCGCCATGATGGCGTTGCTGCGCGATTGGGGCACGATGGAATTACGCGACGTCATGGCCCCGGCCATCGGCTATGCGCGCAACGGGTGCCCGTTATCGGCGCGCGTGGTGTCCACCATCGACAGCCTGGGCGAATTGTTCGCCCATCACTGGCCAACGTCGGGCGCGACCTACTGCCCCAACGGCGCCGCGCCAATTGCGAATAAATTGTTCCGCAATCCGGTGCTGGCGGATACGCTGGAGCGTCTGGTGCGCGAAGCGGATTGCGTCACCAGCGGGCGCGACGCGCGGATCGACGCGGCGCATGACGCGTTTTATCGCGGCTTCGTCGCCGACGCCATCGACCGGTTCTGCCGCAATAACGAATTTCTCGACACCTCCGGGCGCCGTCATGGCGGTTTGATGACCGGTGACGACCTCACTGATTGGCGCGCTGGCGTCGAAGCGCCGGTGTCTCTGGACTATGGCCGCTACACCGTGTTCAAGGCCGGCCCCTGGTCGCAAGGTCCGGTCTTGCTGCAACAATTGGCGCTGTTGAAGGGGTTCGATCTGGAATCGATGGCCCCGGACGGCGCGGATTTCGTCCATACGGTGACCGAATGCGCGAAACTGGCCTTCGCCGACCGGGAACGCTTTTATGGCGACCCGGATTTCGTCGACGTCCCGTTGGACGTGCTGCTGTCGGAAGACTACAACGCCGCGCGCCGGAAATTAATCAGCGGTGAAGCATCCGGCCATATCCGGCCCGGCGTGGTTCCCGGTTTTGGCGGCCCGGTGGTGTACGGGCTGGACGATGGCCGCCGCGTGGCGGTGCAGGACGACGGACCGCCGCGCCCCCTGGGCGACGACTTCGACGCGGTGTCCATCGCATCCGGCGACACGGTGCATCTGGATATAGCCGATCAGTTCGGCAACATGGTGTCGGTGACGCCCAGCGGCGGGTGGCTGCGCAGTTCGCC
>JABJJH010000063.1 GCA_018660965.1 Rhodospirillaceae bacterium
AAACGGATGGGAACCATCCGGTTCGGTTGCGCCACTAGGCTGGCGCCAAACGTTCCCCGGCCGTGTTGATAGCGTCCAACAGGGTCGGGGTGACGTGGGTGGCGGGAATTCTTTCGAGGACGCCCAGCGCATTCAACGTGTCCGCCGCGTCGCCGGACAGCCCGGCGATATAGCATTCCGCCCCGTCGTCGGACACTGTGGTCAGGAACCCTTCGATGGCCAGCGCCGCGCTGGTGTCCACATGGGCGGCGTTCGTCATGTCGTAAATAATCGTTTTATAGCCAGCCGACACCGCATGCGCGCGCTGGATCAATTCGCGCGCCGACGCATAAGAAAACCGGCCGCGCAGGAAAACGACCGCGATTTGTCCGTTGTGCTTGCGCAACGCGTCCCGCTCCGTCTCGCTCAGGCCATGTTCGTCTTCGGGAAGGGCGACCGAGGTGACGCCTTTCAGTTCTTCCCTTTCCATCCATTTTGCGGTCACGAACCCGGCCAGAATCAGACCCACGGCGACGGCGGTGATCAAATCGACGAAGACGGTCAGGCCCAGGGTCACGAACATCACCAGAACCTTTTCACGGGGCGCGCGTCTGCATCGCTTCAGGTAATCCCAGTCGATGATGTCCCAGCCGACCTTCATCAAAATACCGGCCAGTACGGCGTGGGGGATGTTTTCCGCCAGCGGGCCAAGGCCCAGCGCCAACGCCAGCAATACGATGGCGTGCAAGGCGCCGGACAGCGGGGTTCTGCCCCCGGCGCGAACATTGACGACCGTCCGCATGGTCGCCCCCGCGCCCGGCAGTCCGCCGATCAACCCCGCGACCATGTTGCCGATGCCTTGTCCAATCAGTTCGCGGTCGGAATTGTGCCGGGTGCGCGTGATTGAATCGGCGACCAGCGACGTTAACAGGCTGTCGATGGAGCCCAGCAGCGCCAGAATGAGTGCGGGCTGTACAATGGACGGCAAGTTGGCGAGCGAAAACACGGGCACATGGAGATCGGGCAAACCGGTGGGCACATCGGCGATGATCGGCGCGCCGCTGAATATGAAGACGCCACACAGCGTCCCCACAATCAAGGCGGCCAGGGGGGATGGCAACACGGCCCGCAATCGGTTTGGCCAAAATGTCATGACCCCCAACGACAGGCAGGCGATGATCAACGCGTCGAGATTGATTCGCGCGGGAAGACTGGCCCATTGGGCAATCGCGCCGACAGGGCCGCCGGACGCTGTGGCTAATCCCACAAACGGCAGGGTCTGTATAAGGATGATGATGACCCCGATGCCGGACATGAAGCCGGAAACCACCGAGTAGGGCGTATAGGAGACATATCGCCCGACCTTGAGAAAGCCGAACGCCATTTGAATGGCGCCGCCCAGAAACACGATCGCGAAGGCTTGCGGAAGGTTGTCCGCATGATCGGCCACGACGACGGCCATGACGACCGTCATCGGGCCGGTTGGGCCCGACACCTGCGCCGGCGTGCCGCCAAACACGGCAGCGAAAAATCCTACCGCGATGGCCCCGTACAGCCCCGCGATAGGCCCAACGCCGGACGCGACGCCGAACGCCATCGCCAGTGGCAGCGCCACGACGGCGGCGGTCAGCCCGCCGAAGATATCCCCGCGCAGGGTCTTTGCATCCAGGCGCATGACGTTAGCGCGCTGCATTTCCGTTGAACTAAGTTAGGTCTTCGATGCGGGGACTGACCTCTTCGGCCAGCAGGCGCAGGCTTTCGTGGTCCCAACTGGGGTCGTCGGAATCCGCCGTGACGGTCAGCAGGGTTCCAAATCCCCCCGTGTCGCTGTGTAGCGCGCGAATTTTGTCCGCGCATTCCGAGGGGTCGCCGACGATCCAGACATTTTCCATCAGGTAATCGACGTCCACGTCGTCGTCCGACATCGACGGATCGAGCTTGCAGGATTGAATTTGTATCGTTCCGATCCGGCTGGGACGCTGATGGACGTCATAGTTGCGGCCCATCGTCACGCGGGCGCGTTCCCGCGCGATCTTGGGCGTGGGGCCGACGAAAACATCGCGCGCGATCCGCCACTGGCTTCGGTCCGGGGTTTTGCCGGCGTCATTCGCGCCTTCAAGCACCGTATCCCAGTGACCGGGCAGCAGGGTGGAGGAAAGGATGGAGCTGGACATCGGGCTCCAGCCGCGCGCGCCGGCGATGCGCAGTGAGTTGGAATGCGGCGTGCTGGCGGCCAGGGCGATGGGGGGATGGGGCCGTTGAAACGGCTTCATGTGCAGCCCCCGTTCCGTGACCGGGTCGAGTTCCGGCGCGTCGATGTTGAAGAACTCGCCGTGATGCGTGAAGGGACCGTCTTCGTGGTCCCACAATTCCAGGATAACATCGAGCGCTTCGGCCGCGCGTTCCCGCGCCGTGCTGGGGTCCAATCCCATTAAAACCATGTCCGTCGGGATGCCGCCCAACCCGATGCCCCACTGGAACCGCCCGCGCGCCAGATGGTCGAGCGTGGCCAGGCGGTGCGCAAGATAAACGGGTTCATGCATGCCCAGCAACGTCACGCCCGTGCCCATGACGATGCGTTCGGTCAACGCCAGGGCCTTTGCGATCAACAAATCCGGCGCGGGCGCGTTTTCCCATTTTTCGGTGAAATGCTCCCCGAGCCACGCTTCGGCGAATCCCAGCTTGTCGGCCAGCACCAGTTGGTCGATATCGCGATCATAACAATCCGCGACCGGTCGATAGG
>JABJJH010000508.1 GCA_018660965.1 Rhodospirillaceae bacterium
AGCTTGTGCTGGAATCAGGCCGCGTTTCTGACCGAAGCCATCAATGGCCGGTTCGCCGATGCGCCCGATGCGGTCGAGGTCGTCCGCCGCATGATGGGGGAGATGGAGGCGATCGCCACGTCACTCGGCGCCGAAATGCCGGTTCCTTTGGAAAAGCGCATTGATCTGACCGTGCGCGCGACGGATCACACCATGTCGATGTTGCAGGATTTGCGGCGCGGGCGCCCCATCGAAATCGATGTCCTGGCGGATTCCGTCGCCGCGATGTCGCGCATCTCCGGGGTTCCCGCCCCGACCGTCGACGCGTTGACGGCGCTTACGAAACTAAAAGGTCGAATCCGGGACGTTTATAACGGATAATTCACCAAACCAAGTTTCACCACATGCAAACCAGAACGGAGAAATACGATGAGTGAAAATGGCGCCCGCATTATTGCGCTGGATAAAGAACGGATGCAGGCGATGGCGGACAAGGATATCGCCAAGCTCAACAATCTTCTGTGCAAAGACCTGATTTACACCCACTCGTCGGCGCGCATGGACACCAAGCAAAGCCTGATCGGGGCGATGGAATCGGGCGCCACGGTCTACACTTCGGTCGAACCGTCGGACGTTGTGGCGCAGGACCTGGGCGACGCGGTGGTGTTGACCGGGGTCGCCCGGATCAGCGTGGTGTCAAACGGCGCCCCCACCTCATTCGGCGTTCGGTTTACAGACGTCTACCAGAACCAGAATGGCGCATGGCGGATGGTCGCCTGGCAATCAACCAAGCTAGCCACTTAGCCCAGCGGCGCCACGCCGAGTTCCGCCGCGCGTTTGTTCAAATCGACAGAGTCCCTTTGGTTCATTTCCTTCGCCATAAGGTTGTCGGACCTCACACGGCCTCCTAACATGCCGATGAAAGGTTTTGTCGGAACAACGGGGGTGAGCCATGCGATTCCAAGGAAAGACGGCGATTGTCACGGCGGCGGGCGCGGGTATTGGCCGGGCGACGGCGGAAATTTTCGTTCGGGAAGGCGCCACGGTCGTCGCCGTGGAGATTGATAACGCACGGCTCGAAAAGATGGCGGCCGATCTGGCGGACGCCGCCGGGACCGTGGAAGGCCGCTGTATCGACGCCCTGGATGAGGCGCAGGTTCGCGCGCTGGTCGCGGACACGGAAGCTTCGCATGGCGGAGTCGATATCCTCGTCAATGCGGTTGGCGGCAGCACCATCGTCGATAATCCCAGCGCGACCGTCGAGGATTTGACGTTCGAGGAGTGGCGCAAACTGATCGATTTCAATCTCAGCGCCACGTTTTTGTTCACCAACGCTGTCGTGCCGGTGATGAAGCGGGCGGGGAGCGGCAAGATCGTCAATTTGTCTTCCATCGCCGGGCGCGGGCTCAGCGGTAAAAGCAGCAGCGCCTATGCGGCGGCGAAGGGCGGCATCATCGCTTTTACGCGCAAACTCGCGACCGAGTTGGGGCCGTCCGGCGTCAACGTGAACGCCATCGCCCCCAGCCTGACCCTGACCGAACGACTTATGCCACATTGGGAAAAACGAAGCGCCGAGGATCAGGCGATGGAGATCGATCAAGTGCCGCTGAAGCGGATCGCCACGGCCATCGATCAGGCGCGGGTGATCGCGTTCCTGGCGTCGCGGGACGCCGATTTCGTAACCGGATTAACAATTGACGTCACAGGAGGTCTCTCATGAGCACGCGAAACGACACGGTCGGCTTCATCGGGCTCGGCATGATGGGGGGCGGCATGGCCGCGAATTTGTTGAAAGATGGATTCCCCCTGGTCGCCTATGACATTGACGCGGCCAAGAATGACCGCTTCGCCGGGCTTGGCGCCACGATTGCCGACGGCCCCGAAGCGGTTGCGCGCGCGGCGGCGACGGTAATTTGCATCGTCGAAACGACGGCGCAGGCGCGCGCGGTCATCGTTGGCGATGGCGGGATCATTGACGGCGTGGAAGCAGGCGATGTCGTGTTGTGCATGAGCACAATCGACCCCCTTGTGGTCAAGGACATGCATGGGCGACTCGCCGAGCGCAACGTCGCCATGCTGGACGCGCCGGTAAGCGGCGGCGTGCCGCGCGCGGTGTCCGGCGATTTATCGGTCATTGTCGGCGGCGACGCGGCGGTCGTGGAAAAGTGCCGACCGATTTTTGAATCCATGTCGGCGCGTATCTTTCACATGGGTGGAATCGGGCAGGGGCTGGCCATGAAGCTGGTCAACAACATGATCACCCAGGTCACCAAGGTCGTGGTCGCCGAAGCGATGGTGATGGGCGCGAAAGCGGGTCTCGACCCCCAGGATATAATCGACGTGATCAAGGTCAGCACCGGTAGAAGCGCGACTTTTGAAGCCTGTGCGCCGCGGTATCTAAGCGGCGATTTCTCACCCGGTGGCACGATTGATATTTCGTACAAGGATCAGGATCTGGAGACGTCCTTCGCAAAGGCGTTGGGGGTCCCGTTGTTCATGGCCAACGTGTCGCAGCAAGTCTATCAGATGGGTCGTGCGGCGGGCTTCAACAAGGAAGACGGCAGCGCGCTGGTAAAGCTCTACGAGGAAATGGCCGGAGTCCGGCTTGGTCCGCGCGAATAGACGGGACACACTCTAGCGCTCGATCACGACGATGAACCGTTGTCGTGCGGGTTTGTATCTATTTAACGCCGTCCCGTCATGTCGCATTCTGTTCTGGGTCGCCGATGCCCATGGCCTGGCCGGGTTGTATTGTCGGTGGCGCCGCTGCGTATTCATTTTTCGAACAGGGTATTCTTGATCGTACCTTCCGTGGCGTAGCTTGGCGCGATGTTTCCGGGGAATATTAATCAATAATACCTTTTGAACCTTCGGGGCCCTTGGGGCCACCGCCGCGTCGCACCAGACTTTATTGGCGGTTTGAAGGAACGTGATCCGAATAAACCCCGTTCTGCGCGTCAGCGTGACGGGCGCGTGTCTGGCTTTAATCGGACAATTGATCGTCGATATGATGCTGTGCGTGCCGTCAACCCGATAGGTGTTGGCGGCGACGGTGGATACGACAGCGTCCGCGCTTTCCGCCGTCGTGGCGAAAAACACCAGAAACAGGATCGGAAGGAAGCTTTTCTTCATACGATGACTCATCATCTCAAAACCCTCCTCAACATTATCATCCAAGGTTCTAAAGTTTCCGTTTTCCTCTCGGGGTCCGGCCAAGTATGTTCGGCGGATAGTATACTTTAAATATAGGCAGGCGGATCGGAATTATGAAACTCATTGGTGGATTTGGCTCTCCCTTCGTGCGGCGAGTGGCGGTAAGTCTTAATTGTCTGGGGCTGGACTGGGAACAGGAAGCGATTTCCGCGTTCGACAACCCCGATCCTATTCGCAAGTACAATCCGCTGGTGCGGGTGCCGACCGTCGTCCTCGACGATGGGGAGGCGCTGTTTGAAAGCTACGCGATCCTTGATGCGCTTGACGAAATTGCCGGTGATGCGAAGCGGTTGACCCCGGCCAGCGGCGTCGCGCGGCGCAACGTGATGCGGTTGACGGCGGCGGCCAGCGGCACGATGGACAAGGCGGTGTGGGCTTATTACGAGGGCCGCTTCCACCCGGCTGAAAAAGTACACGAACCCTGGATAGAGCATAACGAGGAACAGGTGATGGGCGGCCTCGGTTATCTCGATTCATGCGCGGCTGAAGCGGGGCAGGGCTGGCTTGCTGGCGGTGACCGGATTGGTCAGGCCGACGTCAGCGCAACCGTCGCCATTGGTTTCGCCAACCGGGTGCGGCCAAATCTTGGCGTTCTGGATAAATTTTCCAGTTTGTCGGCCTTCGCCGCGCGCTGTGAAGCCATGGACGAGTTTGCCAGCGTTGCGCCCTGAGTGATGCATCGCCGGAAACTGCGTTTGGGTTTTATGGGCCGACGCCTTTCTTGACCAACGCCTTTCTGGACAATTGTTCAGGGGCGTCGCACGATTGACCCTAGTGGCGCAACCGAAACGGATGGGAACCATCCGTTTCGATCAGTTGCCCCACCAGACCAATATGGTGGTGGTCTGATTCACGAAATGCTTGGGAACCAAGCGTTTCGATCAGACCACTAGTGACGCAAATTCACGGGGGAGAGCGCAGTGGCGAATTTCGTATTAATCCACGGTTCGTTTCAGGGAAGCTGGGTTTGGAAGCCAACGGTTCGGCTGTTGCGCGAGGCGGGGCACAATGTTCATGCGCCGACGATGGACGGCTGCGCCGAGCGACGCCACGATTTGCGCGCCGGTATTACCGCGGCGACCATGGCGCAAGAAGTGGCCGACTTACTGTTCTACGAAGACCTCGACGACGTCGTTCTGGTGGGGACAAGTTCGGGCGGCCTCGTCATCAGTAAGGCGGCCGAACTGGCCCGCGAGAAAATCAAACGGCTGGTTTATATCGACGCCCTGGCGCCGCAACCGGGTGAAACGACAGCGGATATCGTGATCCGCGACCCGGATCAATC
>JABJJH010000299.1 GCA_018660965.1 Rhodospirillaceae bacterium
CCAGCCGCAGCATCACCGCCGCCGTGATCGTCATGGTGCCCAACTCCCTGGGGCCGGGGGAGCTGTTGTTGCATTACGGCACGGACGAACAGAAGAAACGTTATCTGCCCCGGCTTGCGCATGGCGAGGACATTCCCTGCTTCGCGCTAACCGAACCGACGGCGGGCAGCGACGCGGCCAACGGTCAAGCCACGGGCGTTTTGTGCAAGGGCGTCTACAACGGCGAGGAAGTGCTGGGCCTGCGCCTCAATTTTTCCAAGCGTTACATAACACTGGCCCCGGTGGCGACGGTGATCGGGCTATCATTTCGCGCGCTCGATCCCGACGGCTTGCTGGGCGGCAACGACGATCTGGGCATCACCTGCGCGCTGTTGCCGCGTGATCTCGACGGGATGGAGATTGGCGGTCGGCACGATCCCATGGGCATCCCGTTTCCCAACGGTCCCATCTTCGGCGTGGATGCGTTTATCCCCATGGATTTCGTTATCGGCGGTCGCGACGGCGTTGGTCAGGGGTGGCGCATGTTGATGGAATGTCTGGCCGCCGGGCGCTCCATTTCACTGCCCGCCCAATCGGTCGGCGCGGTGCAATTGGCGGCCCGCGTGGTCGGCGCGTATGGCAGCGTGCGCGAACAATTCGGTTTGCCGATTGGAAAATTCGAGGGCATCGAGGAGCCGCTGGCGAACATCGCCGGGCACGCGTATTTCATGGAAGCGGCGCGGCGGCTGACCTGTGGCTTTGTCGACGCCGGTGAAAAACCGTCCGTGCCGTCGGCCATCGTGAAAGCGTATCTGACCGATGGCATGCGCGACTGCATGAGCGATGCGCTCGATATCCGCGCGGGCGCGGGCATCTGTCGCGGCCCGCGCAATATCCTCGGGCGCGGCTATGTCGCGGTGCCTATCGCCATCACCGTGGAAGGCGCCAACATCCTGACCCGGTCCATGATCGTCTACGGTCAAGGCGCGATCCGCTGTCACCCCTTCGTGCAGGACGAAATGGCGGCGGTCGCGGAAGGCGATCTGGCGAGCTTCGACCGCGCGATGTTCGGGCACGCGAATTTTGCCGCGACGAACGCGGTTCGCTCGTTTGTTTTGGGCCTCACCGGGGGGCGGTTCGCCAAAGCCCCCGTGTCCGGGTTCGAGGCGCCGTGCTACCGCAAACTGACGCGCTACGGCGCCGCGTTCGCGTTTCTGTCGGATATGGCGTTGATGATTCTGGGCGGTTCGTTGAAGCGTCGCGAAAAACTGAGCGGGCGCTTCGCCGACGCCCTGGCGTGGCTATATCTTGGCTCCGCGACATTGAAGCGGTTCAACGACGATGGACGTCCGGATGAAGACAAGGCGTTGCTGCGCTGGTCGTTGGAGCTGGCGCTGTACCGGATAGAAGAAGCCCTGGCCGGACTGCTCGATAACTTTCCCAACCGCCCAATTGCGTGGTTGTTGCGCATTCTCATTCTGCCATACGGGCGCACGCGAAAAATGCCGTCCGACGCGCTGGGCGCCCTCGTCGCCGGGGCCTTGCTGGAAGGCGATAAACGTCGCGATAAACTGACCGCCGCCATCTTTGTGCCCGATGACAATCTGCCGGGTCTTGGCATGTTGGAACGGTCCCTGGAAGCAGTCGTCGCGTCCCGACCTGCGGAAGCCAAGATCACCGCCGCCGTGCGGTCCGGCGCGCTGGAAAAGACGCCGTCGGCGAGCCTGAGCGAACGGGCGATGCAAGCCAATATCATCACGTCCAATGACAAACGCGTCGTGAACGCCGCCGACGCCGCAAGGCTGGACGCGGTTCAGGTGGATTGGTTTGACGCGGAGACATACCAAACGCTACGGTAGCCCCATTCTTCGATCAAACACGTGGGGCGGCATGAGCGTTAGTAAGGACGGCAAGAAATTCAGCATCGGCGACTATGAAATTGACATTATCGTGCACGGGTTTCCCGGTAAATCGGTGTGTCACGGGTCGCTCGGGTTCAGCACCATCGCGCTGATCCGCCACGGTGACCGGCTCGCCCTGGTCGATGTCGGCTCGTTCGGGCAGCGTGGATTGTTGATGGAGCATTTCGCCGAACGCGGACTGGCGCTGTCGGATGTGACCGATGTGTTGCTGACCCATTCCCATTACGACCATTCCATCAACTGGACCATGTTCCCCGACGCCCGGATTGTTATTGGCCAGACGGAATTGGACTGGTCGCTTGAACAGCCATGGGGTGTGACGGTCGTGCCGGAATTGTATGTCCGTGAATTAAAGACCTGGCCGACCTTGTGCACGGTCGAGGACGGCGCCGAGGTGTTTCCCGGCATCACCGCGCATATGGCGGCGGGGCACACGCCGGGCAGTCTTGTGTTCGTGCTTGATGGTGGCGAGCGCGATATTGTTTTCACGGGCGACGCCTGCAAAAACCGGGCGGAGCTCCTGTCCCGCGCGGCGGACATGACGTATGATGCGGCGGTGACGCGCGCCTCCATTGACGCCATCTGGTCGTTCTGGTCGCGCCGCCCCGGCAACATCTTGATGCCCGGTCATGATCTGCCGATGGTTTTGGAAAATGACGAACCCCGTTATCTGGGCAAACGCGAAGCCGCCATCCGTGCGTGGTATGGCGAAGATTTGAACGAAACGACCGTGATTTCCCTGTTGCCGGACGCCGCCGCGCCCGCAAAGGCCGCCGCGGAATGAGGAGGTAGTCAATGACGCTTATTTCGAAACGTTACGACGTCGATGACATGATGGCGGCGCAAGAGTTTTATCACAGCCGCAATTGGACCGACGGACTGCCCGTGGTGCCGCC
>JABJJH010000009.1 GCA_018660965.1 Rhodospirillaceae bacterium
CCAATTTCGACCATTTCGATCACGGGGATGCGAAGCGGCAAGCCGCTGCCCTTCTGGAACCGCGCGGCGCGCGCGACCTCGAAACTGCGGCCGGATTCGGGCTGATAATCCTCGATCAGGCAAATTTTCGCCGTCGTGCCGCCCATATCGAAGGACAATGCCTTATCGGCGCCGCATTGGGCCGCGATGCCGGTGGCCAGAATGGCGCCGCCCGCGGGGCCGGACTCGACCAGACGAATGGGAAAGCGGATCGCGGTGTCCAGTGTCGTCAACCCGCCGCCGGACGTCATCAGGAAGACCGGACAGGCAAAACCGCGCGTATCCAGTTCGTTCTTCAGACGTGACAGGTAGCTTGCCATCAACGGTTGGACATAGGCGTTCGCACTGGCGGTCGTCAGGCGCTCGTATTCGCGTACTTCCGGGCATACTTCGGACGATAGCGTGACATGAAGGTCGGGGCGTTCCGCGTTCAGGATTTCCCGCACCCGGCGTTCATGCGCATCGTTGGCGTAGGCGTGCAGGAACCCAACCGCGACACTGGCCACACCTTCGGCGTCGAGGGTCGGCAACAGCGCATGAACCGCGTCTTCATCCAGGGCGCGCAGCACTTCGCCATGCACCGACACCCGTTCCGGCGCCGCCAGACGCAAATATCGCGGGATCAATGGCTCGGTTTTATCAATAAAAACATCGTATTGATCATACCGGGTTTCATAAGCGGTATCGAGGATATCGCGAAATCCTTCGGTGGTGATGAGCGCCGTGACCGCGCCTTTGCGTTCGATAATCGCGTTGGTCGCCAGGGTCGTGCCGTGGATCAGGATGCCAATATCCGACGGCGTTAATCCGGCGCTGGCCAGCACGGCCTCGATTCCGGCGAGCACCGCTTCTTCCGGCGCGCGCGGCGTGGTCAGAACCTTCGCCGTCTCCAACCGTCCATCCGTCTCAACCACCACATCCGTGAAGGTTCCGCCAATATCGACGGCCAACCGCGCCTTCGTGCCCATACCAACCCCGCAAGTTCAAATCGAGCGGCAGTCTATACGGATTTTACGGAGAAAAAAGGCCGGGTCGTAACATCCCGGCGCGAGACAAATTCGTGTGATCTAAACCTATTCAGCCCCGTCGGGCGTCCGGATGGCCTCGACCTGGTCGACCGGCGCGTAGAAAAAGTCGCCCGGCCTGAAATCGTGCCCAAGATCGCCCAACAAGCGGCGCTGCCGGGGGGTGCAATGGTCCATCACATTGGACTTTGTTTCAAAATCGTAAGCGCGCATAAATAATTGGCAATAGTTGTACAACAACGTCTTGCGAGCGCGCCCCGAACCGTTTGGCGCCGGTCCATGCCACAGCGAATGGGAAAACAGGAAGCAGTCCCCCGCCTTGCCCGAAAGCTGCACCGCGCCGGGGGTGTGCGGCGTGATGATCGGGTTCGCGTTTTCCGGAAACGGTCGAATATGACTGCCGGGAAACACGGTGAAGTTGGCGTTGTCCGTCCCGCTGACGTCGGACAGCAGATAGAGCGCCTTCATCGCCAGGGGCAAGCTGGTTTCGGTCACCCGAATGCGCCGCAACGCTTCCCCGCCATCGGTATGGGTATAGCCCAGGAAATCCGGCGTGGACGCGCGAACGATCGCCTGGGTCATGCTGAGCAGGATATACGGACCCATGATGTCGACGACCAAATCGAACACTTCGGGTCGGTCAATCAAGTCAATGAAGGCCTGATCGTAGGACAGGATGTCCCGGCGATCCATGAACCCTTCGGGGTCCTGGTCGGCAGCCCCGTCCACCCAGCCGTAATGACCCCGGGGGTCGCCCATGGGTTCCCACCCCGGTTTGGTCCGTATCTCGTCCAGTTGCGTGCTGAAATGCGCCACTTCGGCGGGATCGAACACCTGCTCCAGACAAATATAACCGTCAATTGTCCATTTTTCGCGCTGTTCGTCGGTGAGGGTTCGCATCGCTTCGCCTCTTAATCCCTTGCCCGGCCTTTTATCCCTTACCCAGCCCTTTATCCCTTACAAAGAGCCGTCACTTCGTTCAGATCGGCGGCGTTTTCCAACCCGGCGACCAATTCGACCACCCGCGCGGCCTTGGCGTCGCCGATGACCGGGCCCGCCATGTCGAGGAACTTCGCCGACAAGCGCGACCATTGCCGGTCCAGATCGGAGTCCGGCGTTTCCACATCGGTGCGGATTTGATGCACGGAACCGTCCTTCATGGAGATCGACATCGCCGCTTCAGCCTTGCCCATGTCCTTATTGTTCACAACCTTGATGCGGTCGCGCAAATTGACGATTTCGGCTTCCTGCACCTTAATTTCGTTGTAGTTGGCGATCAGCCCCGTATTTTCGCCCAGCAACGCCATCGCGGCGGTGAAGCGCATGGAGAACTTGCCTTCCAGCCCGGTGACCGGTTCCTGGATGTTGCACATCTTTAACAAGGTGTCGCGCACCCCGATTTCGATTTTCTCGACATTGGCCGGGTCGATGTTGTGCGCGCGTTTCAAGCTCGCCGCCGCTTCGATGACCGCATGTGTGCCGTAACAAGCCGCGTGATACTTGAACAGGACATTGGGCGTGTGGAACTTGGTTCCCAATTGGTCCATAGCCGCCGCCGGGTCGTAGTCGGTGGTTTGCGTGTCGGCGAAACCCTGTTCGCATTCCAACACGTCGGTCCGGGATTCAAAACCGCGCGACGATAACATCGCGGCGTAAAGGCCATTCGACGCCGCCTTGCCCGCATGAAACGGTTTGCACATGGTCCCGAACATGGCCTTCAACCCGGCGGCCTGAGTGCCCGCGATGCCCAACGCCCGCGCGCAGGCTTCCGCATCCAGACCCAACAGGCTGGCCGCGCCCGCCGCCGCGCCGAACGACCCGACTGTGCCGGTGGCGTGCCAGCCCGCGTTGTAATGCGCCTCGTTCATCATGGCGCCGACGCGGCATTCGGTTTCAATTCCCGTCACCAGCGCCGTCAGCAACGCCTTGCCGCCCAACCCGTTCTTTTCCGCCAGCGCCAGAATGGCCGGCGCGACCGCCGCGGTGGGATGGCCGATCATCGTCAAATTCACGTCATCGTAATCCAGCGCATGGCCCGTCGCGCCGTTCACCAGGGCGGCCTGTATGACCGACGTCATGGCGCCGCCGCCCAGGATCGTGGCCTGGCTCGCGCCGCCTTCCTCCAATGCTTCGGCCCGCATGATTTCCGCCAGCGGTTCCCGCGACCCGGCCAGGGTCACGCCCAGCCAGTCGATCAAGCAGTGCCGCGCGACTTCGATGGTCTCGCGGGGCAGCGACTCGAAGGTCAATCCCATGCCGTGCGCGGCGAGGCGCAGGGTAAGGTCGGTGTCGTCAAAAGCGGCGGTGGCGGCTTGCGGCATAACGGATTCCTTCAATTGGATAGAGTTATCGGCGCAAATCGTGCCATGACTGGTCTGGAAATGTCCAGACTTCTTAGCCATGTTTCACACGGTCGCGACCGGCGTCGCGGGTGATCCCACCGCGCCGGGCAACCGCAACGGCGGCGCGGTCAGCATGAACCGGCTGCGCTTGTTCGCGCGCAGCCATGCGGCAAGCTCGCTCAGATACCAGATTTCGCCAAGATGTACGCCGAGCTTGAACAGGCAATGTTCATGCAATGGCAGCAAGGGGCCATGTTCTGTTTTTTCCGACGGCTGGGTCGTGTTGTCCTCGACCGCGTAATTATCGGTCACAATAACAACCGCTCCGCTGTCGGTAATCCATTGCAGCAGTCGAGGGTCGGCGCCGTCGAGCACCGGATAACCATTTTGCAGAATATCCCGGTCCGGCTTGCCCGCGCAATCCATGCAGTATTGGCCGAACCCGGTGTGAAACAACACCATGTCGCCGGATTCCACGACAACGTTGTCCTGTTCCATGATTCCCATCAGGTCGTCATAGTTCACATGCTTGCGCGCGTCGCCGTAATGGGCGTGCAAATCGACCAGCACGCCGCGTCCCTGCACACAGGATTCCGCCATGCCTTGAATACCGAGCGAACAAGCGCCGACTTCGCCCTGCGTCGGGGCGCCCGTGTCTTCGCACAGCACCGAATTGCCGTTGTAGAATACGGATTCGTCGATGCCGTCGCCATCGGCGTCGAACAGCGAACCCACATGCGCCAGGCTGTCCCATTGCGTCGAATACTGCATGTGCAACAGCACCGCATCGTCGCAAGTGACGGTGTTCAACATCGGGTTCACGTCGGCCATGGACATGTTGAACGCGACCTTGCCTTCGCGCATGACCGGCTGAAACACAGGCGGATGGCGGCGCGGGTTCAACAGATTGCCGCCGGGCAAATCAAGCGGCAGGCTGAGGCAGAACGACAGGCCTTCCTTGATTTCCGCCGCCCCCTGCTTGACCTTTTCCGGGGTCAGCATGTTGATGCGACCCAATTGGTCGTCGTCGCCGAACTCACCCCAATTCGACCCTTCGGGCCGGTTTTTCCACCGTGGCGCCATGGATTTTCTCCCTTGATTTGTTACCGCGCGATAATCGCGTAAGCTTCTATTTCCACCAACGAGTCCGGCGCCACCAGCGCGGTGACCGCGACCATGGTGCTGGCCGGACGAATATCGCCGAACATTTCCAGATGCGCCCGCGATACGTCCTTCGCGTCGGTAATGTCCGTGACATAGACCACCGTGCGCACCACGTCCGCCGGGCTCGCGCCCGCTTCGCGCAGCGCCGCCTCGATAATCTTCAAGGTTCCCGCTGTTTGCGCATAGGCGCCGTCGCCAGGACAGGTCGTGCCGGACACGTGAATTGTATCGCCGACGCGCACCGCGCGGGAATAACCGTGCACGGCTTCGTACGGGTTTCCGGAGGTTATATTTTGCCGGGTCATTTAGATGATCCCCTCGCTCACCAACCGCGCCAATGCCGCCGCATCAAGGTCGAGCAGCGAGCCGTAAACATCGTCGTTATGGGTTCCCGGCAGAGCGGCGGGCGTTTTATACCCGGTCTCGGTCCCGCTGAACTTCAAGGGGAACGCCGCCGCGCCAACGTCGGGCAGGACGCCCAATGTCGGATGCACAAGATCCTCGATCATCGCCCGCGCCTTGAACTGCGGCGATTTCTTGATCGCGTCGATATCGTTGATCGGCCCGCACACGACGCCCACGGCGCGGATCGCCGCGACCGCTTCATCGGTGGAGCGCCCCCCGGTCCAGCGGGAAATTATCTCGTCCACCCGTTGGTTGTTCGTCAGGCGTGGGCCGGGCGTCGCGAAGTCGGGATCATCGGCCAATTCCGGCTGCTCCATCACGCCGCACAAAAGCCGCCAATGCGCGTCCGACGCGACGCCGACAATCAACCATCCGTCGCTGGACTGGTAAGCGTTGAAAGGTGACAGGCGCGGGATGCGGTTGCCCTGTCGGTCCGGCAAACCCAGCGCCGGGTAACATTCCAGCGGTTCATCATAGATGAGCGAGAACACGCTATCGACCATGGCGACATCGACATGCTGCCCCTCGCCCGTGCGTTCGGCGTGATACAGGGCGGCCAGAATGCCGGAAAAGGCGAACACGCTGGTGATCGAATCCGCCAAGGCCGACCCCGCCTTCGTCGGCGGTCCGTCCGGATATCCGGTGATCGCCATCAATCCCGACGCCGCCTGGGCGGCCGGATCGAAACATTTCAATGCCGCATCGGGCCCGGTCTGCCCGTATCCGGTCAACGAGGCGTACACCAGTTTCGGGTTGCGTTGTCGGAGAGTTTCGAAGTCCACACCAAGCCGTGCGGCCACGCCGACGCTGAAATTCTCCACCACCACGTCGGCCTGTTCAACAAGGTCCAGGAACAGCAACCGCCCCTCCTCCGCTTTCAGGTTCAACGTGATCGCCTTCTTGCCCCGGCTGCGTTTCAGGAACGGCAGGCCGACATCATCGTCGTCGCGCTTTTCAAACGACGGCCCGTTGCGGCCATAAAAAATCGGTGATCCCGACAGCGTGTCGCCGGTGGCCGGGTTATCGACGCGAATAACCTCCGCCCCCAGCCCGGCCAGCAACAAGGTCGTATGCGGCCCTAGAAAATATTGCGAAAGGTCGAGAACCCGGACCCCTTCAAGAATGGATTTCGTCATATGCAGCGCATCCCCCGGCGGCGAAAATCTCTGTCCCGAAACCATACAGCGCGCGCGGGATTAGCCAAGGGGGCGGTGAAGCCCCACTCTGTCACCGCCAACAATAACTAGCGACAGCGCGTATGTTCCGTTAAATATTGCTTCCCATAAAATTTATAGTGGCGGTCATGCATAACCTTCTCGACGGCGACGGCCCCATGCGTTTAAAAAAGTGCCGACGCGGTTACATGCTGTACAGCATCAACGATGTAACGATTGGCCGGTCCTTCGATTTGTATGGCGAATTCAGCGAGCAGGAAGCAGCCCTGTTCGGAAAATTAATTGAACCCGGCGATGTTGTTATCGAGGTTGGCGCAAATATTGGCTCTCACACCGTCGCGCTCGCCAATTTCGTGGGACCCGGCGGAAAAGTAATCGCCTTCGAACCGCAAATGGTTCTTTTTCAAACCCTGTGCGCGAACGTCACGCTCAATGGATACTCGAACGTATTGACCTTCAACGCCGCGGTTGGCGCATCCGCGGGCGTGTTAGAGCTCCCGAAAATCGACTACGAAAAACCCGGCCTGTTTGGCGCCCATGGCATCGGCTCCGACGGTGGCGGCGGCAAGTTGTCCTGCGTCCGGCTTGATGATTTTATCCAGCCGAGCCATTGCAAACTCATAAAAATCGACGTGGAAGGGATGGAGAGCGACGTCTTGAAAGGCGCGGCGGGATTAATCGAAAAATTCAGACCAACCTTATATGTCGAGAACGATAGGCCGGAAAAATCCGAAGAACTAATCGAAACAATCCAGGGCTTTGGCTATTCTTTGTATTGGCATTTACCGCCGCTTTTCGAAGAAACAAACTATTTCGCCAATCAGCAGAATGTTTTTGAAGGCATACTGTCAATCAACATGGTGTGCGTGCCCAAAGAGACCAAGGTTGTCGGAATGGAGGGCTTTGAAATTTCTTCACCAACGGATTGGTGGAGAAATTTATAGCCGGGACAAGGCGCGCGTCAGTTACGTCCCTGGGTCGTCTTTAACCCCGCCCTCACCAGTCGTGCAGCAGCATGTTTTCCCGCAGCAACCCGTTTTCACCGATAAGGTGGATGTTTTCCGACGGCCAGTCCTTCAGCACAGACACCATGCCGGGCACGTTGGAATATCCCAGCCCGACGAAAAAGTCGCAGGCCGCCGCCATATAGGTGTCCTTGATGACCTCCACGCCCAGGCGTCGGCGCGACTCGGTCGCCTTGACGTGGACGCCGACATCGCCGTCGGCGCGTTCGCTATCGGTAAAAATTACACGCGCGCCATAGCGGTCGCGATAGGCGGCGACAGCGTGCGCGGAATCGGTCAGCAAAAATATTCGCAGATTATCGTCGCGCTTCAAGTAGTCATCCACGACCGGCATGATTTGCGCGATGTCGGCGTCGAAATTCGTGTTTTCCGCCGCCTTGTCGGCGTTGCGAACATGCACCCCCAGGATCGGGCCTCCGTCGAAATTGGATTGGATAAACGCGTCGATATCGGCCTGAATTTCCGGGCGAAGCGTGAAATATTTTTGGTACAGCCGCGAAAAAATTTCATGCGGGGAGGCGCCCGCCAGCCAGTGGTCCTTGTTCAGCCAGGGAGCCAATTCGAAAACCTGGGTATAAAAATCCGTGACCACGACCGGTTCGGGCCGGTTCAGCAGATACAGCCCCGACTGCCGCCCGCCCGGTCCCGACCATTGCTCGAAGCGGTCGTTGCGAAGCGTTGCCCGCGTCCATTTGGACGGAAAACACGCGGCGTCCAGCGCTTCGATATCGGCCAGCGTCACATCGTTGAGCGGTTCGAAAAAGGTCCTGAAGGCGTCCGATTCCGGGTCGTCTGAATAGCGGCATCCCGACCCCCAATGGATGACCGGTATTCGCCCGGTCATTTCCGCCAGCAACAGCGCCGAAACGAAATGCCCGATGTCGGACCAAAATCCGTATCCCCAGGTTTTTATCAGAAGATACCCGGGTTCCTGCCGAGTTACCGCGGCAGGCGTCGACGCGCGCAAGGCTTCTTCCAATTCGCCCAAACGCGGCAGCAGCGTTTCGAATTGGGATGCCGAACCTGTCTGAATAGCGTTGTGCGCCGCCGCGCAGGCGTCCAATCCCGCCTGACGCAGCCCCAAATTGTGCGCCGTCAACGCATGGAAATACGGCCACCACGGCGCGCCCGGCGCATGGGACGCGCCAATGCGGCACAGCTGCTCGGCGCGGCCAAAATTCGATTTTCGGTACGCCGTGTCGATTTGAACGAACAATTCGGCGAGATTAAACGGGTTAGCGTCTTCGGTATTCACTTCTGGGGCGTTCACATTTGGGTCGTTCACATTTAGGGGGGGATCGCTCATCGCCGGGCGTCCTTTCCTTCGCATGCGTCCCGCACGGCCGCGAAGCGCCGCGTTTGGCGGAAGAGCGTGGGAGTCGAACCCACCAGGCACGTTTAACGCGCCTCAGCGGTTTTGAAGACCGTGCGAGCCACCGGGCCGCGATGCTCCTCCGTGGCCATGGTTTAAGCATTGTAACCGGCGCTTCACAAGCCCTCGCTCAATGTTCGAAGCTGCAGATGACGACACGGCTTGATTTCGCCTTAAAATCACCCTGGATATTGCGCTAACCGTGCGTCCCGGCTAATCAACAGGTAAGATTATTTCTTCACTGTTGAATTCCGGAACCCAATCGATGACATCGCCACGCGGACGCAATTTCCTTCAGACCCCCGGCCCGACCAATATTCCCGACCGCATTCTCAACGCGATGCACCGGCCCGCCGTCGATTTTTCCGCACCGGATTTCATCGAACTGGCGAATTCGTGCTTTCAGGACCTGAAGTCTGTTTTCAAGACCAAGGGCGAAATTTTTATCTACACCGCGTCCGGTCACGGCGCGTGGGAAGCCACGCTAGCGAATATCCTGTCGCCGGGCGACACGGTGTTAATGCCGGAAACCGGGCGGTTTTCGCTGGTCTGGCGGGACATGACCGAATCCCTGGGCATCAAGGTCGTGGAAACCCCCAATGATTGGCGCAGCGCCATCGACCCCGCCAATGTCGAGCGTGTGCTGCTGGACGACAAGAACCACGACATCAAGGCGGTGCTGGTCGTTCACACGGAAACCGCGACCGGCGTCACCTCCGACATCCCCGCCATCCGCAAGGCCATGGACGCCGCCGGGCACCCGGCCGTGCTGGTGGTCGACGCCATCGCGTCCCTGATGACCGTCGATCTGCCCATGGACGATTGGGGCGTCGATGTGGTGATCGCCGCGTCGCAAAAAGGCTTGATGATGCCACCGGGC
>JABJJH010000557.1 GCA_018660965.1 Rhodospirillaceae bacterium
CGGCCATCTGGTCGAAAGCAAGTCGCTGAAGCTGTATCTGGGGTCGTTCCGGAACCACGCGGCGTTCCACGAAGATTGCACCGTCGGAATCGCGCGGCGGCTGGTCGCGGAAATCGCGCCGCGCTGGTTGCGCATCGGCGGCTACTGGTATCCGCGCGGCGGCATCCCCATCGACGTATTCTATCAGACCGGCCCGGCCCCGGACGGCGTGTGGATTCCCGATCAGGGCGTGCCTTCCTATCGTGGCCGAGGCTAACTTAACCCTGAATAGGGACGACGCGCGGGCGGCGATCCGCGCGCAGGCCCGGGATGCGATCCGTGCGCAGGCGCACGCGGCCGGGTTCGATACGGTGGGGTTCGCGGCGCCCGACATCGGCGCGCGGGCGCAACAGGGTCTGACCGCGTTTCTGGACCAGGGCTGGCACGGCGACATGGACTGGTTTGCGGGCAAGGCGGCGCAGCGCGGCGACCCGCGCGTGTTGTGGCCCGATGTGCGGTCCGTCGTCACGCTGGGCATGAATTACGGGCCGGACGCCTCGCCGCTGGATATTCTGGATCACCGGAACAAGGGCGCGATTTCGGTCTACGCCCAGGGGCGCGATTATCATGACGTGGTCAAGAAGCGGTTGAAGCGCGTCGCGCGCTGGATGGTTGGCGCGCTCGATTGCGAGGTCAAGGTGTTCGTTGACACCGCGCCCGTGGCGGAAAAACCGCTGGCGCAACGCGGCGGGCTGGGCTGGCAAGGCAAGCACACCAACATTGTGTCGCGGACTCACGGGTCGTGGCTGTTTCTGGGGGAAATCTACACGACCCTGAATTTGGGGGCGGATGAATCTGAAACCGACCATTGCGGCGGGTGCCGGGCGTGCCTCGATATTTGCCCGACGAATGCGTTTCCCGCACCCTATACGCTGGATGCGCGGCGCTGCATTTCCTACCTGACCATCGAACACAAAGGCCATATCCCGCGCGAATTCCGCCAGTCGATGGGCAACCGGATTTACGGCTGCGACGATTGTCTGGCGGTGTGCCCATGGAACAAGTTCGCGCAAGCGGCGTCGGAAGCAACATTACAGGCGCGGGCGGAACTACGCGCGCCAAGCCTGGCCGACCTCGCCGCGCTGGACGATGCGGCGTTCCGCAAATTGTTCTCCGGCTCGCCCGTAAAACGCACGGGCCGCGACCGCTTCATCCGCAACGTCCTGATCGCCATCGGCAACAGCGGCGATGCGGCGCTGGCGCAACCGGCAACGCGGTTGTTGCGCGACGACTCCCCGCTGGTGCGCGCGATGGCCGTCTGGGCGCTGACCCGTTTGCACGACACCCCCGCGTTCGAGGCGCTACGCGATACGCATTTACCGGAGGAGCGCGATGAAGACGTGCGGCGGGAGTGGGGCGAGGGGATGAGGTGAAAATGGCGCCGTCATTTGGATCACAAAGGAAACGGCGACCTCATGAGAGGCCGCCGTTCTCGTTAAATGTCGCTGACTTTCAATTACGCCGTTTTGCGCCGACGCCTCATGCCGGCCAGCCCAAGGAGGCCAATGCCAAATAGGGCGAAGGCGGCGGGTTCTGGTACAACGGCGGTCGGGACCACTCCCGTGCCCACCGTTCCCCCAGGTTCGAAAATCGAGGCTATACCCGATACTGGACCCACAGATGTGCTGTACCACATGATGCTGCTTGACCATAAAGGATCGAGCAAGGGAGCCGATGGCGCCTCAGCGAAGTTCGTCGCTTCAATCGCGCCTGGCAGGAGATTCGCCGTCGCATCGGAACAGTTAAATCCAGCGGGTCCGCTGGACTGACAAGGTCCGAAGTTGCCGGGGGCGAGCCCGTTGAGAAAGTCCACGGTCGGGCCAGCGGACAGCAAGGTCGTGCCGCCAGACGGTCCCGCCGAGACGACGCCGAAAACCGGGTCCACAAACAGCGTGGACTCGAGCCGACCCCCCCCCGTGATGAATGCCGGAGGAATGCCCAAACTCACTTCGTACGACGAAATACTTGTCGGATTCTGGCCGTCGTTTACGAGCTGATAGAGATAGACAAAATCAGTGGGGGCGGTGTTATTCGCTACCGCGTCGAGCGTACCCCCGGGCACCGCGCCAAAGAAGCCTATAGAGTGGGCGGCAAGTTCACTGTTGAAGTTTGTTCCGGAGATCACCGCGAAGCTGATGGCGCCATCGACGTTAACGCCGCTTATCGATGTGCTTCCACAAACGATGCAGTTGATCGGAACGGCTTGCGCTCGGTTGTCCCAAACGAACAATGCAGACAACAAAGCAAGTGATGTGAGTAGCTTTTTCATTGTGGGTCAATCTCCCGTATTCACGGTTGAGGAAGTGCTCAAACTCGCACCGCCATTTGACCCTCTGCCCTGCACAAATCTATGCAAGATTCGAACCAGATTTACGAATATAGATATTTCAAAGACTTACGGATACCATACGGGATCGGGCTGTGAAAAATGTAAAGAATTTCGACATTCCTTTTGCGGAAAATATAAAATAAGTCATTTTAAATCAATGTGTTAACGAAAAATAACCGCTCCTCATGGGGTGTAAAGAATTCCGGCGCTTTTACACATTGCTGAAAGACCCGGTTGATCAAATTTTTGGTCGTTTTAGTGCGATGATCGCTTCACAGCCACAAGCCGACATAAGCGCCTCGCTGCGCTTGCCGCACGACTAAGTTCAAGCCGCCCCCCAAGATTTTTTGATGACGGTTAATGGCAAGCCCCGCTGGACCTGCCGCAGCCATATCGAGCTGTCCTCTGTTTAATCTCCGCCTAACGCCCTGTGAACACTGGCGGTCGCTTTTCGGCGAACGCCAACATGGCCTCTTTCGAATCTTCATATTTGCCGAGCTCAGCGGTCATGTTCTGTTCGAACCGATAGCCGTCACGTAGGCTCATATCTTCAATCGTGTTGAGGGCATGTTTCGCCAAAACAGTCGCAATCGGGCTTTTCGAGGCGATCTCGCGCGCAAACCCCATCGCGGCGTCCATAAGTTGATCTTGCGGCACACAGACCTCCACCACGCCCAACCGGTAAAGTTCCGACGCGGGAACACGGTAGCCCGTCAGCATCATCCGCCGTGTGAGCGAGTGGCCAAACAAACGCATGGCGTGGCGACCACCGCCAAGTAATCCGACGTTGATTTCCGGTAGGCCAAGAGACGCCCTTTCCGAAGCGACCAGGATGTCGCAAGACGCGGCGACGGCAAGTCCCGCCCCAAGCGCTGGTCCATTTAACGCGCCGATCACAGGTTTTTTGCATTCGACGATGGAGTGAAAGGTCTCTCTACCGCGACGGCTGTGCGCCCATTGTTCGCCGGGTTCACGAACGCGACCGGCGCGCGACTTGATATCGGCGCCGGCGGAAAACACCTTCCCTTCCCCTGTCAGCACGGCGACCCGCACTTCCGGCAAGTCGCTGAGCCGGTCGAAGACTTCTTTTATTCCATCGTGAAACGCTGGGCTTTGCGCGTTGACCGGCGGGTTATTCATGGTGACGAGGGCAATGTGATCGTTGATTTCGCAATTGATGACCGGGGTGTCCATGAGGTGTCTCCGCTGCTTAAATTTCGTAAGATGTGGATGACGCAGGATGAATGCCGTGGTTCTTAAGTCAATTCAAATCAATCGACATTTCCGAAGTAGTATTCACATGTTTGATGATGAAGTGTCTTAAAACCTAACGGGCCAAACGATACCTTTTGTGCATGCTTTCCGACTTCCTTCTGTTTAGGTCAGCTTTAACTTCAGCAGCCGACATTCATTGCGACGCTCCGAAAAGAATTGTCGAAAAGATTTGTCTCCGCCACCGGAACATGGACAATGGCGTCTTCCCGAAATGGAGCCTGTTTTGTCCGAGAGCGAACACACCGATACATTGACCGTAGATATCTGGCGCGGCGGCCAGGAGGACGGCGCCTTCCAGACCTATGTCGTGCCGCATATGGAAAGCCAGACGGTTCTGGATGTGGTCACCTATATCCAGCGCAAGCTGGACCCGAGCCTGTCCTACCGCTTTTCCTGCCGGGTCGGGATGTGCGGGTCGTGCGCGATGACGGTGAACGGCAAGCCCCGCTGGACCTGCCGCAGCCATGTGGACAGCGTCTCGGAGAACGGCCGCATTCAGGTTGCGCCGCTGCGCAACATGCCGGTCATCAAGGATCTGGCGACCGACATGACGGTGTTTTTCGACAAGTGGCAAAAGGCGAAGTCGCAATTTGTGCCGACCGACGGCGACGCGTCCGACTTCATGAACGTCGATCCGGCCAGCCGCGAACGTAAGGCGGCGAGCGCGGGGATCGAGTGCATCGGCTGCGGCGTGTGTTACGCCGCCTGCGACGTGGTGGAATGGAACCCGGACTATCTGGGCCCCGCCGCGCTCAATCGCGCCTGGACCCTGGTGAACGATGCGCGCGACGGTGATCCGGACGGCCATTTGCGCGCCGTCGCCACCGACGCCGGGTGCCACGCCTGTCACAGCCATCAGAACTGCGCGCAATATTGCCCGTCCAATCTGAACCCGACCGCGTCCATCGCCGGGTTGAAGCGCAAGGTGTTCGCCGCCGCCCTGAAGGGGCGGTTGTGAGTGTGGCGCCTGTGAACGGGCCGCCCGTGAACGGGCCGCCCGTGAACGGGGCCACCGTGAAGGACGGGCGTTTGGAAGTCTGGTTATTCATCGTCCAGCGACTGACGGCGATGATCCTCGGGCCGCTGGTCATCGTGCATCTGGCGACGATGATCTACGCCATCCAGGGCGGATTGTCGGCGGCGGAAATCATGGGCCGCACCCAGGGCAGCCTCACATGGGGGTTGGTGTACGGCGCGTTCGTCGCGGCGGCGGCGCTGCACGGGGCGATTGGCCTGCGTCAGATCGCGCGCGAGGCGCTGCAATGGCGCGGCTGCACGGTGAACGCCGCGGCGTTGGTGTTTTGTCTGGGCGTTCTGTGGCTTGGCTATCAAGCCGTGGGGGCGCTGGTATGAACGCCACGAGCATGCGGAAAATTTCGCACCGTAATCATCCGACCTATTGGGCGTTCGTGCTGCATCGCGCATCGGGGTTGGCGCTGGCTGTATTTTTGCCCGTGCACTTATACGTTTTATCGATGGCCATCGACGGCGCGCGGCTGGACGGGTTTCTGCGCTGGGCCGAATTGCCGCTGGTGAAAGCGGGTGAGGTCGGGCTGGTTGTTCTTCTGGCGGCGCATCTGGCGGGGGGCTTGCGCATTCTCACGGTGGAATTCCTGCCGTGGCGGGACTGGCAGAAAACGCTGGTCGTCATCGTGGCCGCCGTCGCGCTGGGCGTGGGTGTGTTGTTTTTATTGAGAGCGGTATGACCATGGTCGACATCGAACGTCATCAAACCGATATTCTGATCCTGGGGTCCGGCGGCGCCGGGCTGTTCGCGGCCCTGCACGCGCACAAGGCCAATCCGGACCTCGATATCACCATCGCGGTCAAGGGGTTGCTGGGAAAAAGCGGCTGCACGCGCATGGTGCAGGGCGGGTACAACGTCGCCATCGCGCCCGGCGATTCCGTCGAACGCCACTTCATGGACACCATCGAAGGCGGCAAATGGCTGAACAATCAGGACCTCGCCTGGAAGCTGATCGAAACGGCCATCGTGCGCATCCACGAGCTGGAAAACGAATTCGGGTGCTTCTTCGACCGCAACCCGGACGGGTCGGTTCACCAGAAAGCCTTCGCCGGGCAAACCTTCGACCGCACCGTGCATAAAGGCGATCTGACCGGGATTGAGATCATCAGCCGTCTGGCCGAACAGGTCTGGAACCGGGGCATCAACCGCATGGAGGAACACCGCGCGGTTGGCCTGATCCCCAGCGCCGACGGCAGCCGCATTTCTGGCGTGTTGCTGATCGATATGCGCAGCGGCGTGTTTCGCTTTGTTCAGGCCAAGGCGGTGTTGCTGGCGACCGGCGGCGGGCCGACCATGTACCGCTATCACACCCCGTCCGGCGACAAGGCCTGCGACGGCATGGCGATGGCGTTGCGCGCCGGGTTAACCCTGCGCGATATGGAGATGGTGCAATTTCACCCGACCGGCCTGATCGCGGGCGTGGACACGCGCATTACCGGCACGATCATCGAAGAAGGCCTGCGCGGCGCGGGCGGGCATCTGCTGGACGGCGCGGGCGAACGCTTCATGCATAAATTCGACCCGCGCAACGAACGCGCGACCCGCGATATCGTCAGCCGGGGCATGTACGAACAAATGCGCAGCGGCAACACCAGCCCGCATGGCGGGTTGTACATCACCATGCGCCATCTCGACCCCAAACTGGTGCGTCGCCAGTTCAAGGGCATGGTCGAACGCTGTCACGATGTCGGGTTCGATCTGGTCGGCGGGCTGGTCGAAGTCGTGCCGACGGCGCATTACATGATGGGCGGCGTGGTGTTCGACCCCGATTGCAAAACCGAACTGCCGGGCTTGTTCGCGGCGGGCGAAGACACTGGCGGCGTGCATGGCGCGAACCGGCTGGGCGGCAACGGAGTGGCGAATTCCACCGTGTTCGGCGGCGTCGCGGGGGATGCGATGGCCCCCTTCGTGACGAAGGAAGGCGAATTCGCCGACCCGGATGAAACCGCGCTCGATGCGACCCTGGCGCATGTGTTGGCGCCGTTCGAGCGCGCGGGACGCGGCGCGGGCGACATCAACGCCATCCGCGATAAACTCTACGATCTGATGTGGGACGACGCGGGCATCATCCGCAACCGCGAGAGCCTCGACCGGACGCTGGTGGGCCTCGACACCCTCGAATCCGAACTGGCGGCGTCGGGCCTGTCGGGACAGGAACGGGTGTTTAATCTGAGCTGGCACGACTGGCTCAATCTCGACAGTTTGATTTTGGTCAGCCGCGCCATCACGCTCGCCGCCATCACGCGTGAAAATTCACGCGGCGCGCATTTCCGCGACGATTTCCCCGAACCGGGCGATCTGGACACCTCGACCTACACGGTGACGACGTTGAAAGACGGCAAGATGGAAATGGACACCCGGCCGGTCGACTTCGTCCGCGTCCGGCCTGGCGAAAG
>JABJJH010000185.1 GCA_018660965.1 Rhodospirillaceae bacterium
ACATTCCCGCGTACGACGCGCCACGCCGCCGAGACTGCGCCCCGCGGGCGAGGGCCGAATGAATGCCGAGGGATGGCGCGAGAGGTCTTCCATGCGAGTTTTGTCGCCAAGGATCGATCCGCCGCTCACCCGGGAGGAGGGATCAACCGCAAGTACCGCGACCTTGTGGCCTTGCTCGACCAGGGACAGGCCGAAAGTTTCGATAAAACTCGATTTGCCGACGCCAGGGGCGCCTGAAATGCCGACTCGAATCGATTTTCCGCAATGGGGTAGGAGCGTCGCCAGCAAGGCTTCCGCTTCCACGCGATGGTCCGCACGCGTCGATTCCGCCAAGGTGATGGCGCGGGCGAGGGCACGCCGATTGCCGCCGATAATGTCTGTCGCCAAGTCTGTCACGTTCGCCGTCGTCTTTTGCTCAGAATTATTTACGCGGTGGTGTTTTTTTGTTCGGGATCGGTAACATGGTTTCCGCCATTTCCGAAAGTTTCTTTCGGCTTTCGTCGTCAAGTTCCGCCAGGACTTCTTGGCGGGAGCGATGAAGTGAGACCGCGTTGGCAATCAAATCTTGCCGCCCCGCGTCCCGTTCCGCATAGGCCCCAATCGCCCGTTTCGCGGCAGCTCGTTTTTCCGCCGGGTTATCACTGGAATCGTTCATGTGTTGGCGGACCATTTTGGTGAAGAGGAGGAACCGAAACAGTCGAAGTAGCCATTCGCCAAGTTTGTCGAGCAGTTTTAACAATTTTCACCACCCGCCGCGTTCATCGGTTTATCGTTCGCCCCCGGGCCCAACGGTTGTCCGTAACTGAATTCAACCGCGTTGCCGTCAGGGTCGCGCACGCCGCAATAATATCCAACCGGATAGGGTTCCTCGCGAGGCTCCCAAATCAGACAATCCGCAGTTTGCGCCTTTACCGCGATGGCATCGACCGCGTTGCGGCTTTCCATCGCAAACCCGGTGTGGCTGTAATCCTTCTCTGCTTGGTCGCGGCCGGGGCCACCGGAAATCAGGACGTAGATGAACTCCTCCTCGCGTCCTGGTTCCGCCAGCCACACTACTCGGCCGTCCCCATCGGGATCACGGCGTTCGTGCACCTGTTTTAGCCCGCAAAAGTCCGTATAGAAATCGATACAGGCGGCAATGTCGCGCACGTGGAGCGCGATATGAGTGAGTGTTGTCGGCATAGCGGGATGACCGTAACGCCGCTCACACATCCTCGTCCAGAAGCTTGGACATCATAATTTCGTCGACCCATTCGCCGTCCACGAATAGCGATTGCCTGTTCACGCCCTCATCGCGATACCCCATGGAGAGATAAAGACGATGCGCGCGCTCGTTATGGGACATGACGGTGAGCTCCAAGCGGCGAATTTCGTGCTCCGTCGAAATACGCTCGATCTCCTCCATCAATCCCTTGCCGACCCCTTGTCCGTAATGGGTTGCCAAAACTCCGACACCGACGCGACCGCCGTGCTTGTTGCGCAAGAACTGTCCCCCCATGCACAACGCTTCGCCGACGCACAGATCGTCGTCCCAGGCATTGATCAGAAAATGGCGCGGCATCTCGTGGAACCGCTGAATGACGAAACGCATATCGTCGACCGATTTCGCGCGTTCGTCCGGAAACAGCAGCATTAAGCTTGTCTCGGATAAAAGCTGCCGCCCGAAGATATAAACCGCTTCCGCGTCTTCCACTTCGGCGCGGCGATAATCGATCTCGCTCATTCCTGCTCCTTCTTTGGCTCGGTATTGGGGGCGACGACCGGTTTATTCTCAACCAGTGTCGAGAGGGCGATGGTCACGGCGGTTTGCCCATGCGCCCGAAATCGTTCGACGACCCGCTCCAATGAACCCAGCGAGTCTACCCCGATCTTGAGAAAAAAGCAGTCGTCCCCGGTCACGTGATGACATTCAAGAACATCGGGTAAATCGGCTGCCAGGGCTGCGACGGCGCGATATTTCTCACCAGGGCACGTCAATCGTAGGAATGCGGTGATGGGGAGTCCGATCCGCTCGCGCGCGATCACGGCCTGATACCGGTTCAACACACCGCTTTCCTCGAGCCGCCGCACCCGTTCCGCAATCGCGGGTTGGGACAGACCGACTTCGCGCGCCAAGGCGCTGAAGGAAAGCCGGGCGTCCCGCTGCAAGGCGCCGATCAAGGCTCGATTATGTGTGTCCATTAGGGTTTCGGATTTTAAAGTAATAGTGACAAACGATTTCTGTGCTAAAGGAAAATACGACAAAATATTAAAATAATAAATAAAAAATAGAAATATATTTAATTTCGAAAATGTTCTAATTGATATGGTTTTCAAATTCAATGCAGCGACGCGAATGGATTGATATTCAAACGCGAGGCTGGCGACAGGTAGCGCAAAAGATTAATCTCTGCGCCAGTTCACTGGGAGGCCCAAGGTGTTTTATACGGAAGCTCAAATCGACAGGATGTCAGAAAAGCGGTCCGATGCGGATTTTGTCGCTGCACAATTGGCAAATCCCGAAACCGTCCTGCTGCCGGTATGGCGCGGTCAGAACTTGATCGACGAATCCGCCAATTCACCGCAAGCGGGCGGATTGACGATCGCCGAAGCGGGGAGCCTTTTGGACGATGGTCCCGACTTGGTGTTTTTGGGTAAAACAGATGAACGCGCTTATTTTGCGGTCGATGTGTCGCGCTATGACGAGCCGGTCGGCGTCCCGGAACTGACCGAGCGCGGCCATTTCCGTAATTTGCGCGATGTGGGATCCGCCATGGGTCAATCGGACGGCGCTATGTTGGCTTTCGGGCGCGGCATTTTCGCGTGGCACGAGACGCATGGATTTTGTCCCCGTTGTGGTGCGCCAAGCGAGTTGCGTGACGGTGGGCATCGCCGCCAGTGCTCCAGCTGTGAGGCCTCGCAATATCCCCGTGTGGATCCGGCGGTGATCATGTTGGTGCGGCGCGGCGATGAATGCCTGTTGGGTCACAATAGTCGTCGGCCCGCGAAATGGTTCTCCTGCTTCGCCGGATTTGTCGAAATCGGCGAGACACTGGAAGAAGCGGTTGCGCGCGAAGTTGAGGAAGAAGCGGGTGTGAAGACGACAACGGTA
>JABJJH010000008.1 GCA_018660965.1 Rhodospirillaceae bacterium
CTGACCATGGGAATGTTGAGCTACACGCCGATTGTTCTGTTCCCGCCGCTGTTGAAGGAAATCGGCGGGTATCCTGAATCGATCATCGGCCAGATATTGGCCGCGCGCGGCATCGGCAATTTGTTGAGTTTTTGTCTGGTCGTCCAGGTCACCCGTTACAACGCGAAGTTCTGTTTGATATTGGGTCTGGTTTGCCAGGCCATCGCGGGTGCGGCGATGGCGCAATTGGACGTGAACGTCGGCAGCTTTGACGTGTTCTGGACCAACATCGTGCATGGTTTCGGGTTCGGCATGGCCTACACGCCAATGTCGGTGCTGGCGTTTTCGACGCTAAACGCCCGTTTGATGGTCGATGGCTCGGCGCTGTTCAACCTCATGCGCCATTTCGGCAGCGTGCTGTTCATTTCGATTTGCTTCGTGGTCATCACACGGGGCACGGCGCAGGGCTATACCGGGTTGCGGGATTGGATCACCCCGTTCAACAAACTGTTTTCAATGCCGCATCTCAGCGGCGACTGGTCGGTATCGACACTTGGCGGACTGTCTGCGCTCAGTAGCGAAATCATTCGTCAGGCGTCGATGGTCGGTTACATCAACGCCTTCTATTTGTTCGCGCTGACCGCCGCGATAAGCGTGCCGCTGACCCTGGCGTTTCGGGCCATCGCGAAGGAAAAACCCTAACTGGGTTCGGTGACGTCCGCGCCGTCTTCCGTCCAGGCGTCCAACTTGTTCCAATAAAAGGACAGGTAGTCGTTGAATTCCGTAAATTCATCATAGGGTTTTTCGTAACCCCAGACCGCGTTTTCCGCCGTTTGGCCATCGACCGTGATCGACCAGTACGACGCGTCGCCCTTGAAGCCGCAATAGGTGCTGTGGTCCGTCCGCGTCAGGCGGTCCATGGCGACATCCGCGCGCGGAAAATAATAGACAGGGCCGTGCCCGGTTTCGCGCACCACCATCACCTTGTCGCTGTCGGCGATGACCACGCCGTTCAGCATCGCGCAGACCCGCTTCGACGCAATGGCGCGATCCAGTTTGTAATCCGGGTGTTTGGCGAAACCCGGCGCGCTGTTTGTTCCGTCTGGCATGACCTTTATCCTCCTGTTGTTCGTTTCGTCAAAAGCGCGAGCAAATCCGCGCTCACCACCGGCGTATCAGCGCGCGGCATCGTGAATACCGGTACGCCCCCCAGAAACCTTCGCAGAACCGCCGCCGTCTCGGCAAGGGGAACCGGGCTTTCAGCGGATTCACTGACAACCACGGCGGCAACCTCCGCGCCGCGCGCCCGCATCGCCGCCACCGTGGTCAGGGTATGGCTGATCGTGCCCAGATAACTGCCCGCAACCACAAGCGCGGGCGCGCGCAGGGCCACAATCCAGTCCAGCACCGTTTCCCGATCCGTCAACGGAACCATCGCGCCGCCGACGCCTTCGATCAACACAATATCTTCGCCGTTTGATTTATTTTTAGGCGTACAGAAATCCACCAGCGCGTCGAAATCGATGACACGGCCTTCGCGCGCCGCCGCCATGTCCGGCGACAAGGGGGCCTTGAACCGCCAGGGCGTGATCGCCGCAATCGCCGCGTCGGTTGGCGCAACGCCGAGGCTGGCCAATATGCGACCGCTGTCGCTGTCCGCCATCTCGTCTTGCGCATACCCGCTTATGACCGGTTTTAGCGCCCGCACCGGCGCGCCTTGCGCGCGCAACGCCCGACACAACGCCGCCGTCAGGACCGTCTTGCCGATATCGGTGCCGGTGGCGGTGATGAACCACGCCGTCATGGGTCAGGCCAAAACCCGGTCGAGGACGATTTCAGCGAGCCGCCGCACATCGGAATCCTCGTGTCCGGCGGTGAAGGTGAAGCGCAAACGCGCGGTGCCGTCCGGCACTGTTGGCGGCCGGATCGCGGTGACGATATAGCCTTCGTCCTCCAGCATTTTCGACGCCGCCAACGTGCGCGCGGGGTCACCCAAAACGATGGGCACAATGCAGCTTTCCGGCGCCGGCAAGCCCACCAATTCGGCGAACAGGCCCGCCTTGGCCATCGGCAGGGCGACGTATTCGGGGTCGCGTTCGATGACGTCAATCGCCGCAATCGCGGCGGCGGCGGCGGCGGGCGGCAACCCGGTGGAATAAATGAACGTGCGCGAGCGCGTCCGCATCAAATCGATAACCGGTTCGGCGGCGCAAAGATACCCGCCATACCCCCCGATGGCCTTCGACAGAGTGCCCATTTGCAGCGGCACCCGGCCTTGCGCGCCGGTCGCGTGGGTGCTGCCGCGCCCGCCCCCGATGACCCCGACGCCGTGCGCATCATCGGTCATCAACCACGCATCGTATTTGTCCGCCACATCGGCTAGCGCCGGCACGGGCGCCATATCGCCATCCATCGAAAACACCCCGTCGGTCACGATCAACGCGCGGGGATGCGCGGCGCGGTGTTCGGCCAATAATTCTTCGACGTGATCCACATCGTTATGGCGAAATACGAATTGCCGGGCCTTGCTGATGGCGCCGCCCGCCAGAATGCAGGAATGGCTCCATTCGTCGGCGAGAATCAAATCTTCCGGCCCCATGAGCGTGGGGATTATCCCCAGATTCGCCAGATAGCCCGACCCGAACACGCACGCATCCTCCGCGCCCTTGAGCCGTGCGAGGCGGCCCTCCAGTTCCCGAAACAGCGGGTGGTTGCCGGTAATCAACCGCGATGCGCCCGACCCGACGCCGTAGCGCGCGGTCGCTTCGGTCGCGGCGCGGACGACATCGGGGTGATGCGACATGTTCAGATAATCGTTGCACGAAAACGACACCATCCGCCGCCCGTCGCGATAGGCGATAGCGCCGTCCTGGCGGTCGGTTTCGACCAGCGTTCGGCGCAATTGACGCTGTTCCAGCGATGACAATTTCGCGCGCGCGTATTCATCCAGTGACGGCATGTCGGCGTTTCGGCCTTTTATGATTCCTGTGTTTCAGTATTCTTATTTTGCACGGCTATTGCAGTCTCGGCAAACCGATACGTGTTCCGTCCCGCATCTTTCGCGACGTACAGGGCGTCATCCGCCAGCCGGAGCAGATCATCGGCGTTATCCGCATCTTTGGGATAAATCGAAACGCCAACGCTGCCGCCGATTTTCAGATCGTGTTCCTCGAAATAAACCGGCAGGCCCAATTGGTCGACGATGCGCTTGGCGGGAAGTTCGGCGTTGGCGCCATCTTCAAGGACGGTTGCGATCATCGCGAATTCATCACCGCCCAGCCGGGCGACGAAATCGGTGTCCCGGGAAATCAGGCTCAATCGTTCACCGACGACTTTCAACACCTCGTCTCCCGCAGCATGTCCATAGGTGTCGTTGACGGGCTTGAACTTGTCCAGGTCGATCATCATGCAGGCCAGGCAGGTTTCGGTGCGTTTGGCCATTTGGATGGCTTCATCCATCCGTTCCTCGAAACGCTTGCGATTCGGGAGGCCCGTCAACGGGTCCGTTAACGCCATCGTTCGAATTTCCGCCTCCGCCGCCTTTCGCTTGATAATATTCCGGCGAAACGTTTCCAGCGCACGGGCCATTTGCCCTATTTCGTTTTGGCGTTCCATGCCCTGGATGCTGATCCTCGTTTCGTCCGTCGCCACGAGGTTCATCAAGGACGTCACCGTTGAAATGGGCTGGATGACGTAGAGTTGAAAAAACCACACCGACGTCCCCATGGCGATAACGATGACGACAAGAACGGACCAGTTGATTAGGGGAACCACGGTGGCCAGAAACGTCAAATTCTCGCCAACGTCTCTGGCCAGGGCGTCCACCTGTAAGGCGATTTCCTTGTCGAGAGTCTTTAATCCACGCAGCGAGGCCGCATCATTAATTTTCACCGCCTTGTCGATATCGGCGATTGACGCTTCCGCCAGGATCATGTCGCGGATCAACTCCAGATTCGATTTATACGCCAAAACCGTTGTTTCAATATCGTCGAGCGCGATTTTTTCAGCGGTGCTCAACTCCAAACGACGATAGGCCGCAATACTGTCTTCAATGTGCCTGATGTGACTCTGGACTTTCTCGATACGCGGCAAATCGCTCCGCAATACAAGGTTCTTGAATTCGTGGATCATCCCGCCATAGCCCATGCCGGCGCGCAAATTGGCGACGATGCGTCCCTTCACCGGACGCGGCGCTTTCACGATCCCCGATAAGCGGATGACCTCGCTTCGCAAGGTGTTCAAGCTTCGCAAGGCGATGCTGTCATCGACCTTCACCTGTTTGTCGATCTCGGCGGCCGTTGCGTTTTCCGTTATCAAATCACGGGTCTTCAACAAGGCCTCGAAATATTTTTCCAGGACCTCGCTGATGTCTTCCAGGGCGACCGTTTCAGCCTGGCTCAACCCCAGTGACCGGTATTGGCCGATCACGGCCCGGGCCGCGCCGATATCCGCATGAACGCGCTCCATGCGAAATTCTTCATGCCGAAGGACGTAATTCTTGAATTCGTGGATCATGCCGCCGTACCCAATCGACGCCCTGAGCACGCTTTCAAGCCGGGCTTTTTCCGAACGATCCGACTGATAAATAAACCAGCCTTCCTCGATGGAACGGACGTTCTGGATCGTGTAGGCGAGGAGAATGACAAGGCACAGGCCGGCAAAACCGATAAGACCGGAAACCATCACAATTATGGTTCTGAGACGAATGTTCTTAAACACCGAAAGTCCCTTTCCCGTTCATGTTCCGAACCGCCTCTTACTGTATTAACACACGTCAGGATTGCTTCGCATGCGTTATCATCGCCCCAATACCGCCATACGCGCCAATGGAATGTACCTTTTAGGCCGTAAATGGTTAATATTGCGCCAACAACCTGTGGTCCGGTATTAGCCGTCACCGCCAAACCATCGGATGATCCACCGTTGCCGAAACCCCCATCGACATAAAGGAAGTGCGTCGTCATGGACCCCACCATCAACCTGAATTTGTGGCTCGCCTTTGTCGCGGCGAGCGCGCTGCTGGCGATCATTCCCGGCCCTATCGTGACCCTGGTGGTCGCCAACAGCCTGAACCAGGGCGCGCGCGCCGGGGCGGCGAATGTGCTGGGAACCCTGTGCGGCAATGTTGTGTTGTTCGCCATCGGCGGGTTTGGCATGGCGTGGGTGCTGAGCGCGCTGGCGCAGTGGTTCGACATCCTGCGCTGGGCGGGCGCGGCGTATCTGGTCTATCTCGGTTTGAAGCAATGGTTCGCCAAGGCGCAAGGTCTGGAGGACCAACAGGCGACCCGGCCCGGCCACTCGCTGTTCTGGCAAGGCGCGGTGGTGGCCCTCACCAACCCCAAGACCATCATCTTCTACGCCGCCTTCCTGCCCCAATTCATGGACCCCGCCCTGCCCGCGTCCGGGCAACTGTTTGTGTTGAGCGCAACGTTCCTGATCGTCGCGGGTTCACTCGACATGACCTACGCCATATTGGCCGGCCGCCTGCGCCCCTGGCTGACCGGGGAACGGCGCGGACGCATCCGCAACAAACTAACCGGCGCGCTGCTGATGGGAACCGGCGTCGCGCTGGCGCTGACACGCCGGAGTTGAGGAGGGCTTAGTCCACGACACCTGTTTTCAATTTTTCAACGGCGCGACATCCATGCTTTTGTGAAGGACACGGAGAATTTCCAAATTATCATCGGTTTCACGGTAATAGATGATGTGTTTGCCAACGGGCAGCGCGCGAAGGTTCGTTGCGATTTCATCCCGTGGCGCGCCGAGGCCGGGGGAATTCGTCAGGGCTTTGAATTTGTCTCTAAGCCCGCCCAGATACTTTCGGGTTTGCGCAGCGCCCCACTTCCGCCTTGTATAATTACCGATTTGCTTCAAATCCGCTTTCGCTGAGTCCGAAACGCGAAGCGTTCTATATTTGCTCAAAGAAGGCGTCCACCGCATCATCGGAGTCAAGTTCAGTGCATGCGCCTCGCTCCTGATCCTCCGTTCCGGTGACAACAGCTTTGCGTAAACGCTCCACTTTTAACGCGCGTTGTTCTTCGGCACGTTTGAGTAATCTGATCGCCTCACGGACCACTTCGCTGGCGTTGTTGTAATCCCCGGACCCTGCGCGATCCCGCACGAATTGCTCAAGGCTGGGCGTTAAACTGAAGTTCATGGCGTTGACCTCCTTTGCTGCAAAATATAACCTCACAACGGCGTGATAACAACCTTTGTTATCAACCTTCGCTATATATAACCTCCCCCGCCCGCCGTTCTTGACCGGAACCGCCATGGGCTTATGCTCGCAAGTCTGTACTTTCGCCGCGCCCTCCACCGAACCGCTGCGGCCCGTTTCAAGGATATTCGCCGATGAGCATCGAGACCCACGACACGCCTGAATTCGCGCCGCAACCGGGAATGCCGCCACAGCCTGGCGACAGCCTCCGCCACGATTGGAGCGCTTCGGAAATCGAAGCCCTGTTCGCGCTGCCCTTCAACGATTTGATGTTTCAGGCGCAGACGGCGCATCGGGCGCATTTCGACCCGAACGCGGTGCAGCTTTCGACGTTGCTGAGCATCAAGACCGGCGGATGCCCGGAAGATTGCGGGTATTGTTCGCAAAGCGCCCATCACGACACGCCGGTGAAGGCGGAAAAGATGATGGACGTGGACTCCGTGCTGGCCGAAGCCCGTCTGGCCAAGGACGCGGGATCGACGCGCTATTGCATGGGCGCGGCGTGGCGCAGCCCAAAGGACCGCGACCTCGACAAGGTCTGCGAGATGATCGAGGGCGTCCGCGACATGGGCATGGAAACTTGCGTGACCCTGGGCATGTTGACGCCGGAACAGGTCGCAAAATTGAATGACGCCGGACTTGATTATTACAACCACAACATCGACACGTCGGCGGAATTCTATGGCGACGTCATCACCACGCGCACCTATCAGGATCGGCTGGACACGCTGGCGTCGGTGCGCGACGCGGGCATCAACGTGTGTTGCGGCGGCATCGTCGGCATGGGCGAATCCCGGCGCGACCGGGCGGGCATGGTGTTGACCTTGGCGAATTTGCCGCAACACCCCGAAAGCGTGCCCATCAACATGTTGATGAAAATCGAAGGCACGCCCACCGGCGACGCCGATGATCTGGACGCTTTCGAATTCATCCGCACCATCGCGGTCGCCCGCATCACCATGCCGGAATCC
>JABJJH010000511.1 GCA_018660965.1 Rhodospirillaceae bacterium
CATTAATTGTCGTCAGAGGAGTGACTTCTCCCTTTTACTTGGGAAATGCGGGCTTAAACAACTCGCTGATTACAACATTGGAATTTCACAATTTCGCGCTGGCGACAACACGGCGGCAAAAGCCGCCTTGACGCGCGCAATTGCAGCGGCCCCCAAAAGCGACACGGCCAAGGAAGCTCAGGACTTCCTCGCCAAAATTGAAGCAGGGGACGGCAAAAGCGCAAAAAAATGGACGGCGTCCACCTCCGTCGGCTATCAGTACGACGACAATGTCACCACCGATGAAGTCGACACGTCGTCCAATTTACATGACACCGCATTCATTCTCGAAGCCGCCGCCACGTATCAATTACATCAAGGCGGCGCCATCGATATTGAAGTTGGATACGACTTTTTTCAAAGCCTGTATGACGATCTGACAAGTTTCGACCTTCGTTCCCATACGTTTTCAATAGTGGCGGAAAAGGAAATCGCCGATGTCGACGCAAGCGCAATTCTTCTCTACACGCGCACAAATCTCGGCGGTGACGACTTCCTGGGGATCCACAGCATCACACCAAGTTTAGGCTATGGATTCACGCCGAATTGGTATGCCAGTTTCAGTTATAATTTTCAGAACAAAAACTTTATCGGCGCTGAAGAACGCGATAGCGAGGTGCATTCCGTCGGTGTGAATAATTTTGTATTTTTCATGGATGGCAAGGCGAACGTGTCCTTTGGCTATCGGATCGAGGACGAAAATACAGAAAGCTCGGAATTCGACTACCTGGGACATTTCCTTCATGCGAAGGTCAAAGCCCCAATCCCCGGAGCCGCCATCGCAAAGTGGAACCCGACCGCGACCCTGGGATGGGCGTATTATAACAAAAATTACAATAGCCTGACCGCCAGTATTAGCGACGAACGCCAAGATGAGCGCACGACGCTTTCACTTGGCTTGACCGCCGATGTAACCACGCGAGTGCAAGCGAAATTCGCGTATGAAAAGATTGAAGCGATTTCGAACCTCGTAACCGCCGATTTTAATGAAAATATCGCCACACTATCCTTTGGCGTGACTTTCTAAACAGCTAACCCCAGATTTAGAAAATCGTGATGCTATCTTTGAGGAGGTCCCCATGAAACTCGTGCGCGCCTATACCGGTTCCGACGGCGAATCCCATTTGGAAGTCCGCAGCGAAGCCGATTTTGATTTCGTCGAGCGCGACAACACCCGCACCGCCGTCGAGGATGCGACCGGCGTGGTGTTCGCCATGCGCCCGGACGGTTATTTCTCCGACTTTCACAACGCCCCGCGCCGTCAATATGTGCTGTACCTGGCGTGCAGCGTCGAAATCGGCCTTGGCGATGGATCATCCATGGTGATGGAGCCCGGCGACGTGTTGCTGGCCGAAGACACCAGCGGACGCGGCCATTCCTCGCGCGTTATCAAAGGCGGCATTTGCGCCTTCGTGCGGCTCGAGAAATAGCGCGGGCAACTGTCGCCCCATTAGTCGCGAGCTGTCGAACACGCCGCGATTCTAAAACACGTCTAAATAATGACGGTAATTTATCTCTGAATTTATATAATTTGGATACGATACTTCTTTGTAATTTTTCCAAGTATTACTATTCTTATCGTTCCGTTAAGTAAAAATTTACGAATTTCTGTAAAATTATAAGCATATAGTTCGTTTGTCTATGTTTTGAGCATGATTACTAAGCGTGATGCTCGCGTCACTCGTGAACAGGGTTATTTCCATGAAAGCGTCCAAATTTCAGAAGAAGCATCGGTCCTCCTTCCTTTTCTCGATGGGCCTTTTCGCGATGGGCCTTTTCGCGATGGGGTTGTTTATCTTGGGAGCGCCGCTTCCCGCCCATGCGCAGGACCTGTCGCTGGCGACACTAAAAGACACAAGGGAATTTTCCAGCCGGGACCGCTTGATCGATACGTTCATGGCCGAAGATCAGGCGACGGTCGATGGCATGATCGCCGCGCTCGAAGGGCCGACGGCGGACGCATTGGAAACGTTGGACAAGGCCAATCGGAAATTGCACCTCGCCGAACTCGATGCGTCGGGAACGAGAATGGACCTTGCCAAAGCCACGGCGGGCGAAACCAGGTTGCAGTCCACGTTGGACAAGGTCACCCAGGAACTGGTCAGCGCTCAGGAAACCCTCGTGACACTGCAGGAACTTTCTCCGAGCAAAGAAAATGCCGCCGCCATCACCAATTTGGAGACGGAACTGAGAGCGGAAATCTCAACGCTGCAGAAGACAGTCGAAAAAGCGCGAACGCGCCTTCACAAAGCAAGATATATGTCGTGGCGCGCGAAAACCACCGCCAAGACCCTGAAATCCGCCGTTGATGACGCTCAGGTTTCGGTCGACGCCGCACAAGGCGAACTCCATGCAATTCGAGCGAAGATCGACCCGAAGTATCTGGCGCTCAGGAAAGAACGCGCGACGGTGACGGCGCTCGCAAAAAAATTATCCAGAGAACAGTTGTTGGCGCTCAACTGGTCGCTCGACAACGCTGGCGCCAGCGGCCTGCATATCGATCTGGACTCATACCATCTGCACAAGGTGCTGGACGGTCGTTACGACAGGCGGCAAATAAGCGCCATGACCAAATCACTGGCATCGGCGGCGAAGTATCTTCAGCTTGCGGAAAAAACAGAAACCAGCCGC
>JABJJH010000007.1 GCA_018660965.1 Rhodospirillaceae bacterium
ACGACGGACGGCCCTTCCTGTTGGGCGATGACTTCAGCGGCGTCGATATCCTGATGTCGACGGTTCTGGACTGGGCGCGCCGCTATGGGCTGGACGCGCCGGACCCCTTCCTCGCCTATCAGGACCGCCTCGCCGCGCGGCCCGGTTACGCCGCCGCCCGGCTTGCCAACCAATCGCCCTGACCACACAACGCCCGCGCAACATCGGGAGCCGGAAAACGGTTGCGCCGCGCGGAACACATGCTAACAATCAACCCAATTCAAAAACGCATTTAACAAACAGATTTAACGCACAGACCGGGAGGCAAATTCATGCGCTATCTTCACACCATGGTCCGGGTTTCCAACCTCGACGACACGCTCAATTTCTTCTGCAATCTGTTGGGCATGGTCGAAACCCGCCGCACCGAAAGCGAAAAGGGCCGCTACACCAACATCTTTCTGGCCGCGTCCGAAGACGAGGCCAACGCCAAGTCCGCCCGCGCCCCGGTGGTCGAGTTGACCTATAACTGGGACCCGGAAGACTACCAGGGCGGCCGTAATTTCGGCCATCTCGCCTTCGAGGTCGACAACATCTATGAGACCTGCCAGAAGCTGATGGACGCGGGCGTCACCATCAACCGCCCGCCGCGCGACGGCCACATGGCCTTCGTCCGCACCCCCGATCAAATCTCCCTCGAGCTGTTGCAAAAGGACGGCTCGCTGGACGCGCAGGAACCCTGGGCGTCGATGGAAAACACCGGCGCCTGGTAGGCGCCGCACGGGAAAACACCGGCGCCTGGTAAGCGCCACACCACTACGACGACCCTGCGGGAGCTCCCTCATGATCCGGCATTTCGGCGCGTTAATCCCGTCGACCAACACGACGGTCGAAATCGAATACAACCGGCTGCTGCCCGAAACCCTGCAAGTCCACACCGCCCGACTGGGCAAGGGCGGCGACACGCCGTTTCTGCCCAGCCTCGACGCCGACCTCGAATACCAGTCGACGTTGCTCGGCGGGTCGAAGGTCGAGGCCGTCTGCCTCACGCAAACCTCGGCCAGCCTGTTCGACGACGATTACGACGCCAACGCCAACCGGCTCATGGCGGCGGGAACCAGGGCGCCGTCCCTGACCTCGGCGGAAGCCGTGGGCCGCGCCGTACAGGCGTTGGGCGCGCGGCGCATCGCGCTTGTGTCGCCCTATTCGCAAACCGTGATCGAACGCGCCAAACGCTACTGTGAACTTCGCCACGACCTGGACGTCGTCGCGATGGAAGGCTTCGGGGCCACCGATTCCTACGCCATCGGGGCGCTCAGCGCCGACAACGCGACCGACGCCTTCACCCGCATCGATTCACCCGACATCGAAGCCCTGGTCGTCCCCGGCGGCAATTTTCCGACCATGAAGTTCATCGCCGGTTGGGAAGACCAGTTCCAGAAACCAATTATCACCACCAATCAGGCTGCGCTGTGGGGCGTGTTGAGCCTGATGAATGTCGATGACCGCCTGTCCGGCCTCGGGCGGCTGCTGGAACAAATGCCGAAATTCTGACCCACCTATTTAATCCGCCAATTCAGGCCATATATTCACCCCCGTTCACGTGCAGCATCTGCCCGGTGATAAAGCGCGACGCGGGGCGGCAGAGGAAACCGACGGCGTTGGCGATATCGACCGGTTCGCCGTCGAAGCCAATTGGCAGGCTGTCGGGCACATTGGCCGGATGCGGCCCGGATGACGCCGACCGCTCGCCGCCGATCTTGCCCACATTGACGGTGTTCACCGTGATCCCTTGGGCGCTGAATTCGCTCGACAGGCTGCGCGTCATCGCGTCCAGCCCGCCCTTGCCCGCATGAACGTGCAGCCGTTCGGCGTAGCCAACCAGATTGCCCGAGCCGCTGATGTTCACGATCCGGCCCCAGCCCTGGCGCAGCATGTGCGGGATCACCGCGCGCGAACACAGGAACGCGCCGTCGAGAATGATGTGAACGATGCGGTGAAATTCATCGAGCGTCAGCTCCAGGGTCGGCACGCGGGCGCGATCCGCCGCGTTGTTCACCAGAATATCGACCCCGCCTGAACCGCCGGTTCCGCCAAAATCATTTCCAATCGCTGCTGCCATGTCCGCCACCGCGGCCTCATCGGCGACATCGGCGATATAGACCCCGGCCCGGCCGCCCATCGCTTCGATCTCGCGCGCAACCCCTTCCGCTTCGTCCCGGGAACGCCGTGTGTTGATGGCGATGGCGGCGCCCATGCGCGCCAGCTCCAGCGCGCTCGCCCGGCCGGACCGGCGAACCGCGCCCGTAATCAACGCCGTCTTGCCCGACAACGTCTTATTCGCGAGCAGTGGACCTTCGGACTCGTCCATGATGCATGCCTCCCCATGATTTAACCCAGATGACTTAACCCAAATGATTTAACCCAAATAAACGCCCATAATCGCCCGAAAATAACGAAAAAAGACACCAAAACCCTAGCTGCATTTCGCACCGCCCGGCGACAACGCAAGGCCCCGCCCCGCTTTGGCGACCTGAACGGTACTCTGGTGCGAGAAAAACCCCCAAATAGTGAGCATCCGTTAGCATTAGTATACATTTCAACCAAAGCGACCGCCCCGGCATTGAGCCCCGCGATGCGTTGAGTTATTAGGTATATAATCGTAATTTAGGAAATTACAAGACGCGCCTCGGATAAAATTTAAAGCGCATGCGCGCCGCCGACTGTTCGTGAAACTTTACCGCAAGGAGGCGCAACCACGACGGCGTCAGGCGATCAAATCCTCGACGTCGATTTCGAGTGCGTCGGCAAGGCGGCGCAACAATTTGAGGCTGGGGGCTTTCTTGCCGGTTTCGATTTCCGAGACATGGCTTTGACTGGTTCCCGCCGCCGCCGCCAGCGCCGCCGCCGTCACCTTGCGGTATTTCCGGTATGTCCGGATCGGGTTTGCGCCGCCTTCGATGGCCTGGATAAGCTCAATCGGAATTCCTTCGTCGGGGTCGGCGCGCCAGGCCCGAATCGCAGCGCTCGACTGCAAATCCTCCCATTCGTCCGGGCTGATCGCATAAACCGTATTTTCGCGCACCCGTTCGCCGGGCCGCGCCAGATGGACGACGCCGGTAAACAGCCCGGTTTTCAGGGTCTCGTTCGAAAACGTAACGTGCGGCGATTCGTTTTGTTTGGTCATCGGTAAGCACTCCCGCGTGGTTTGATTTCGATCACGGTCAACACCCGCGCCGCGTCATCGACAGCATACGAAATTCGCCAATTTCCAACCCGCAGGCGATACCCGTCCTCGACGCCTTTCAACGCGGTGACATTGGCGTGCGCGCCGGACGGGTCGGCGGCGATGTCGAACAGTTTCGCGTCGATAAGCCCCAACCGAACCGCGTCGCCGACCTGCCGACGGTCCCGGCGGGCGCTGCGGGAAAGGTGGATAGCGAAGCGTGTCTCGTTGTTCACGCCAGATTATCGCTCATAGCGATATAAAATACAAACTGAATTTCGCTTAGAGCGATATTTTCTGATCCAAAAGGGAGGCGCTCATTCAGGCTGATCATTGCTTCTTTCTTCCAATCGCGTGCGTAGGCTCAAAGGCGACCTTAACCCGATAGCCAGGCACGCGGGCAATTCCTCCCCTATACGAGATTCGGAGGGCGGGGAATGAGCGGCAGTTTCAAAAGCAACGTCGAATTGGCTTTATGCGCCCGGCCCAGGCGAAGGCCAGTACTCGATGATTTTTATCCCCGCCATGATCGCCGCCACGATACAAAGCGCAGCTGGAACTGCGATATCAAGGACGCAAGTTCGCCAAAATTCGACACTGATCGGACGCTCATTGGACAGTTTTCGCCGTTCCTTGGCGACGCTCGACTCGTCACCACCTTTAACAGCGGCATCGTGGGCTTTTTTAAAGTTCCGAAGGTTGCGACGATGTTTCCAGAGCACGCTGCTTCCGGCCAACCAATCAATCCTCAAATTGACCGAAAATCGTACGGCGTAATAAATAAGAATCCCAGCCAAAAGGCACCAAAACGAAAAATAGCCGGGCTGACCTTCAACCGAAATGACCAAATTGTTGATTTTTATTCCGACGTCCGCACCCAACACCAGGATCGCGGCGGCGACTGCCATGACATTACGACCGTATTTTTTCGTGCTTTCCTGGAGGACATTCAGCGCCATTTCGGTATAGGGCCGCAACCAATGGGTGTCCGTCAATGAAAATTCAGAGAACCTTTCAAGGACAAGGCCGCGCGATCCTCCAAGCGGAGGGCCTCGTAAATGGCTGAAAGCAAGAAATTATCAGGTGAGACACTCGGAACATTGTCCTTTATCCCGACGCAGCCAAACGGCCCTTTCACGGGATTCCGGACACCGGAAGGAAACGGACAGCAATGAACAGGTCGGCGTCGACGGCAGTCGCGAGAGCGTTAAAGGTTGCTGGGCCGGAATGCCGCGCCAGCAATATGCCTGAGAAATCGCCCCTATTTGGGGATCAGTCGCACATAGCCGGGGTGGCGTCCGGTGCCGATTTTAAATTTTTAATAACGAGGGATCGACACAATGACATTCGCACTAAAAGAACTACGGGGAAAAACAGACGATGAGTTGGTTGAGTGGCTCAGTGGCTGGAAAGAAGGGACAAAATTCCACATCGCCGGAATGATTGAGCTAAGACGCCGACAAGAGCGACCGAATGAAATTAGAGGATGGGCTGCAATATTTTTTTCAGCGTTCGCCATCCTCATTTCGGTCTTCGCTCTCATCACCAAGTCGGCCAGCGGAACGTGACCGATAACTAGTATTTTGGAGAACCAATATGGCTCACGAAGAATGGAAACACATTAAAGATCACGCCCTATCGCCAAAAAGGGCCCCAGGCTGGCCGGGAAACGTGAAGGCCATATCGATGGAAGGCTTATCGCTTCTGGGACTTGATCCGGATCTAAACCTTTATTGGGATGGCAGCCTGATCGAAATGAAGCGACCTCTTCACCTGACCTTATGGCAAAAATTTGGCGCAACCGTAACTGTGGCGTCCGCCGCTATCGCAGCAATCGCCACGGCCTATTCCACATATCTTGCAGCACTTAAAACGGTGGCCTGTTCGTAAACCAGCCACCACGAACGTAGCCAGAACACCGGAAAACTCTTTCCAAATAGGGTCTGAAGTTTTCCGGAAAACACAAACGAAACGTAAACGAGGAGAGGAACGGAAATGACTTGGGCATTTAGACAGGAAGAGTTCCTGCTCACTTATCAAAACCAGTTGGACGTTATCCAAGGGCTCAAAGATAAGGCATGGAGGGTCGCCCACTATAGCGCCTTAGTCCAAGCTGCGGTCTACGCTTTAAATGAAACCCTCAACAAACCGATCGACCCGTTGATGACGTGCTTGTCGTTGGCTGGGGCCGTTTGGGCTTTTTGGCTCGTCAACAATCTCCAGGGTGGGATTTGCGTGCGCAGGGACAGAACAAGTTATTTGCGGACGCTTGAAAACGATGCGGCGGTTGAACGAACCTTCAATGAGGTTTGGAAGGAGACATACAAAATAAAACCACCACAGAATCTTTTCAAGCGCTGGAAAGCCGACCGACCAATTGGCTTTGCGTACCTGGCAGCGATCCTTGTTCCGACCACAGTCGTCTTAGTTTCCATTTGGTCTTGAACGCTAACGAGGCCGCACCGCGCCCAAACGCAATCGGGCGCCACCTTGCGGTAGCGCCCGATCTATTTTCGCTCAAACGATGGGAGGACCCTTTAGTCCCACCCAGCGGTGGCCGAAGCCGACCCGCCTTACGCGCCGAGCATGCGGTTGAGCCCGGCGCCATCGTTGGACCCGCCGCCGGGTTTGGCC
>JABJJH010000006.1 GCA_018660965.1 Rhodospirillaceae bacterium
ACCCGGTGAACAGAATGCCGATAAAGGCGCTTGGAAATCCGGCGATCACGATCAACATCGCGTTGCGGAAAACATGCCCGTACAACACGCGGCGTTCGCTCAACCCCTTGGCGCGGGCGGTCACGACGAACTGTTTGTTGATTTCCTCCAGAAAGGAATTCTTCGTCAACAGCGTCAGCGTGGCGAACGACCCAATCACCAACGACAGCAACGGCAAGGCGAGGTGCCAGAAATAATCGGTGATGCGCGCGGGCCAGGACAAATCCGACCAGTTATCCGAGGTCAGCCCACGTAACGGAAACCAGTCCAGATACCGCCCGCCGGCGAAGACGACGATCAACAAAATGGCGAACAGGAACGCGGGCACCGCATTACCGACAATCACCACGCTGCTGCTCCACACGTCGAACCGCGACCCGTCGCGCACCGCCTTGGCGACGCCCAGCGGAATGGAAATCAGATACACCAGAAGCGACGTCCACAACCCCAGGGAAATCGACACCGGCATCTTTTCCAGCACCAGATTGATGACGGTTTCGTCGCGAAAATAACTTTCGCCGAAATCGAACGTCGCGTAATTCCCGATCATCATGAAAAACCGTTCATGGGCGGGTTTATCGAAGCCAAATTGTTTTTCGATTTCCTTGATGAATTTGGGATCCAGTCCCTGCGCGCCGCGATAGCGCCCCCCCGCACTGTCGCCGCCAACAGCGGCCGCCCCTTCGCCCGGTCGCACGCTTGTTTCCGTGCCCGCCTGCCCGCCCAGCCGCGCCGTAGCGCTGACCGCGGTTCCCTGTAATTCCGCCAGCAATTGTTCGACGGGGCCGCCCGGCGCGAATTGCACGATGGCGAAGTTAATCACCATGATGACGAACAGCGTCGGGATAACCAGCAGCACCCGCCGGATAATGTATGCGATCATGCTAGGCGCCCGTTCCGTTCTTTACTTCAACGTCGCGCGCTTGAGGTTTGGCAACGCCGCGTCCTTCGCCGGGTCAACCCACCACGTCATGAATTCCACCCCTTGTTCCGGAATTTTATCCGGCATTGCAAACCGGTTCCAATACACCAGCCGGTCATAGGGTATATGAAAATGCGGGATCACCAGATAACTCCATTGTAGCACGATATCCAACGCCTGAACCCGCGCAATCAGGCTTTTCCGGTCCGGCGCGGCGATAATCAGTTCGATCAGTTCGTCGATAACCGGGTCCTTCACACCGTTAAAGTTCCGGCTACCCGGGCGATCCGCCGACGCCGACCCCCAGAAATTCCGCTGTTCGTTGCCCGGCGACAGCGATTGCCCCCAGCTTCCCACGATCATGTCATAATCGTAATTTGTGACCCGTCCCTGATATTGCGCGGTGTCGACCGTGCGCGCCCGCGCGTCGATCCCCAATCGCTTCAGGTTTTTCGCAAACGGCAACACGACGCGTTCGAACAAGGGACTAACCAGCAAGATTTCGAACGTCATGACCGCGCCGGATTTTTGATTGGTTAGCTTCTTGGTCTTCGGGTTCACGACCCATCCGGCGCTTTTCAATAGCTTGAACGCAGCGCGAAGATTTTTACGAATTTTACCCGATCCATCGTTCTTCGGCGGGTTATAGACTGTGGTGAAGACCTCGTCGGGAACCCGGCCCCGGTATTTTTCCAGAATTGCCAAAACGGCGCCGCCGGGAACGGTTTTCGCCGCCAATTCGGAATTGTCGAAATAGCTGCGGGTGCGCGTGTATTGACCATAGAATAGCGCCTTGTTCGACCATTCGAAATCGAACGCGTAGGCCAGCGCCGCGCGCACGCGCCGGTCCTTGAAGATGTCGCGACGCTGGTTCATGACGAACCCCTGCATCCCCGATGCCCGGCTGTGCGGGAACGCCCGCTTCACCAACCGGCCGTCACGAACCGCGGGCGTGTCATAGGTCGTCGCCCAGGCCTTGGAGGAATTCTCGGCTCGGTAATCGAAGGCGCCCGCCTTGAACGCTTCCACCGCCACCGTAGAGTCGCGGTAATAGTCGTAGCGGATTTCGTCGAAATTCGACATGCCCTTCTGGGTCGGGTGGTTCGCACCCCAATAATCCGGCGCCCGTTCGTAAACGACATGCCGATTCGCCTCGAAACTCTTGATCCTGTAGGGGCCGCTGCCAAGCGGCGGCTCCAGGGTCGTCGCTTCAAAATCCCGGTTCGCCCAGTAATGTTTCGGTAGAACCGGCATTTGTCCAACGATCAACGGTAATTCACGATTTACCCCACCGGCGAACATGAATTTTATCGTCCGGTCACCCGTTTTTTGAGGCGTTTGCACGTTCGCATAATAATACCGGTAAAATGGCGCCCCCTTCGTTTTCAACATTTCAAACGTCCAGATCACGTCGTCAACGCTCACCGGTTTTCCGTCATGCCAGCGCGCGTCCTTGCGCAAGGTAAAGCTAACCCACGAACGGTCCGGCGGCGACTCGATCCGTTCCGCCAATAACCCATAGGCGGAAAACGCTTCATCCTGTGATCCCGTGGTCAGCGATTCGTAAATGAGCCCGATCCCCGCCGCCGCACGGCCCCGCACGATGTAAGGGTTGAAACTGTCGAAGCCGCCATTGGCGGCCAACCGAACCGCGCCGCCCTTGGGGGCGTTGGGGTTCACGTAATCGAAATGCTTGAAATCCGGCGGGTATTTCAAATCCCCATGCATCGCCAGGCCGTGCGTGGGCGCTTGAGCAAAAGTTTGGGCGGATCCCACCAGTAAAATTGCCGCGCCAACGGCGAACATCGCGCCCAACCTGCTATACAAACTCATCTACCTTTGTCCTTCCAAAACCGCCAACCTCAAGCGCCACCCCCAACCGTATGCCCCTATGGGATGTCCCAACCGACAGCATAGTCGAAACCTTGGCCAAAATTAGGCCAAATTCAGCGGGATTTTCCAGTGCGCATCGGTTACACCCTGTATAGTCGACACCATCGCCTTAAAACAACGCGCGGACCGGTATGCCCAACGAAGCGCCCGTCACCTGGATCGCCTATTATATTTACGCGGACGAAGCGGGCGGGGCGAAAACGCTTATCCGTGAAATCGACGCACTAACCTACCACGACGCCTATCATTTCGCGTCCAAACTCGCCCCGGCGGAAGAATTCGTGCTCAGCGTCCGGCCAAAATCGGACGAACAGATTCTGGGCAGCGTCCGCTACAGCGTGGACCGCATGAAGGAAGACGATTAGAATCCGGTCAGTCTGACCCAAGCTGCGCCAACGCCGCCGCATGGCAGGTCGGGCCGCCCGCCGCCAACACATGGCCATCGGATTCCAGGGTCAAGGGAGCGCCGCGCCAATCGGTGACGATTCCCCCGGCTTCCTGCACCACCGGAACAATCGCGGCGAAGTCCCACGGCTTCAACGACGCTTCCACCACCAGATCGACATAGCCCATCGCCACCAGGCCAAAGCCGTAACAATCCGCGCCATAACGAACGGATCGGGCCTGCGACGCGACATCGTTGAACGCCGCTAAATCACCCGGCTCTTCGAAATATTCCGGCGCGGTCGTAAACACCATCGCCTCGTTCAGGCTGGCGCGGTCGCGCGTGTGAATGCGCGCGCCGTTGAAGGTGGCGCCGCGTCCCGCCGCGCCAATCCAGCGTTCCCCCGATATCGGTTGATCGATGATTCCAAGGATCGGGACGCCATCCAACGCCAACGCGATCAGGACGCCGAATGTCGGCGCCCCCATGACAAAGGCCGACGTGCCATCGATGGGGTCCAGCACCCATTGATAGCCGTCGCCGCGCACAACGCCGCCCTCTTCCTCCCCGCAAATTTCATGGTCGGGAAACGCCGCGCCAATGATGGCGCGCATCGTCGCCTCGATTTCCCGGTCGGCGGTCGTCACCATGGTGTTGTCGGCTTTTTGATCGACCGTCACCCCGGCGCGGAAATACCGGCGCGCGATTGGCCGCGCGGCGTCGGCCAATTGTTCCGCCACCCGGATGAATGCCGGGTCGCATGGCCGCGTCATCTCGGTCAAGGAAGCGGTATCGGTGAATCGCTTTTCGAATGCAGGAACCGGATGACATTGGCGCGGTCCACCGTTTTTTTGAACCCCGCGAAACTCATCTTCGTGCCTTTCGCGAAAGCCTTGGGCTTGTACAGGAACGCGTTCAAATCCGCGAACGTCCAGTTTCCGCCAACGCCTTTCAACCCGGCGGAATAGGAAAAGCCAGAGACCATCGCCTTGGCGCCGCCAACGACGTTCCAAAGATTCGGTCCGACTTTTTTCTTACCGCCCTTTTTAAATGTATGACAGGCTGCGCACTTCTTCTTCGCGATACCGGCCCCGGCCGCGGCGTCGGCGGACGCCAACAGCGCGGCCACCGGTTCCGGACCCATTGGCGCGGCGGCGGCGGTTGGCGCGGCGGCGGGCGCGTCGCCGACAATGACATAGGCGGGTTCTTCCAATTCAACCGGGTGGTACAGCATTTGCGCCGCAAAGCCCGTCACCATCGCCAACAGGCTCGCGCTCAATATGGCGCCGGCGATCTTGTTGAAAAACAGTGGGTCTCCAAACATGCGCTTCTTCCCCGTATAATCCGCCCGATCAGGGCGCCCCATGATATCTCAAGCCGTGACGCTTGAAACGCCGTGCAAATTCCCCTAATCCACCGCAACAATGCGATTTAAAGGCGCGTTCACATTACGCGCGATGTTAGCGTATTTCAACTGAGAGACACAACGTCCGCCATACGACGCCGAAGATTAGGAAACACCGATAATGGCTTTGCCGATCAATCCCGTCGTCCTCATTCCAGCGCGCCTCGCCTCTACCCGGCTGCCGAACAAACCGTTGGCGGACATCCACGGGGAACCGATGATCGTTCATGTGTGGCGGCGCGCCATGGAAGCAGAAATTGGCCGCGTTGTCGTCGCGGCGGCGGAAGCCGATATCGCCGACGCCATCATTGCGGTCGGTGGCGAGGCGGTGTTGACCCGGCCGGATCATGCGTCCGGATCGGACCGGATATTCGAGGCCCTTTCGACCATCGACCCGGGGCGCGAACACGACGCCATCGTTAATATCCAGGGCGACTTGCCAACCGTCGAGGCGGCGGCCATCCGCGCCGCCTTCGCGCCCCTGGCCAACCCGGACGTCGACATCGCGACCATCGCCGCCGAAATAACCGAACCAGCGGAACGAACCAACCCGAATGTGGTTAAGGCGGTCGCGGGCTTCACATCTGGCGGCGGCGATGGCGCGGCCCATCCCATCGCACGCGCACTTTATTTCACGCGGGCCAGCGCACCGTCCGGCGACGGCCCGCTTTACCATCACATCGGGCTTTACGCCTATCGCCGCGCCGCGTTGGAGCGATTTGTCGAAATCGCGCCCAGTCCCCTGGAACAACGCGAAAAACTGGAACAACTCCGCGCCCTGGAAGCGGGCATGCGAATCGACGTCGCCCTCGTTGACACGGTTCCGCTCGGTGTCGATACTCCCGTCGAATTGGCGCGCGCCCGCAAGATGCTCGCGCCCGACTGAACAACCTTAAGCAGCCAAATTCACATGACCAATCCCACCGGACCAACCAACAAAATCGCCTTTCAGGGCCAATACGGCGCCTATTCCGACATGGCCTGCCGCGCCGTGCATCCGGACATGGAAACGCTGCCCTGTCCGTCTTTCGAGGACGTGTTCGCGTCGGTTCGCGACGGCGTTGCGGATTTGGCCATGATCCCCATCGAAAATTCGGTCGCGGGCCGCGTCGCGGATATTCATCACCTGCTGCCGGAATCGGGCCTTCACATCATCGCGGAACATTTCCAGCCAGTGAACCATCACCTTCTGGCGCCGGAAGGCGAAACGCTGGAAACCCTGAAGATTGTCCGCAGTCATCATCAGGCGTTGTCGCAGTGCCGCAACTCCATCCGTGCGCTCGGGCTGGAACCCATCATTCACGCCGACACGGCGGGCGCCGCCAAAGAAATTTCGGAACACGACCTGACCGGCGTCGCGGCGATCGCATCGGAACTGGCGGCGGAAATCTATGGGTTGAAAATCCTCAAACGCGGCATGGAAGACGAAACCCACAACACCACCCGCTTCATCATCATGACCCGCGAACCGTTCGACCCGGACCCCGATCAGGGCCCCGTCATGACCTCGTTCGTGTTTCAGGTCCGCAACGTGCCCGCCGCCCTGTATAAGGCGATGGGCGGGTTCGC